>CAMNNV010000056.1 GCA_946546075.1 uncultured Bacillota bacterium
CGCACTCCGCCCTGCGGCAGTCTTTGCCGTCTTCTGCGTACATGCAGTGGTCCGCTGCCTTGCTGCAAAATCCCCACTGCTCTCCTTTGTTTATAAATGCTCTGCTCATTTCCTATTCCGTGCTCCCTGTGCTGCTGTCGTGAAGTTCCTGAAGTTTCTCGTGCATCTCATCGAAGTCGACTTCATAGATATCGATGTTGGCCTTCTTCCAGACCATATCCGATACGGTGTCTCTCATGAACTCCGCCGCCATGAGCATCTCATCGTATCCGTATTCATCGGAGATCATGACCTGTTCCATCTCAACGAGAAATGCTCCGTAAGGATCTTCTTCTGCGAGGTCCGTGCTCCACACATCAAAGAGGTCCTCCTCGCTTCCCTCTGCTTCTGCTCTGATCTGTTCCAGGTTCGGCGCAAAATTGTCAAAGGCTGTTTCCCCTGCGTAGATCCACAGTCCCCTGATCTGCTCCGCGACATGATTGATCTGTTCCAGCGCTCCGCTGTCATCATGTTCTCCTTCTTCCTTAAGTTCCCGAAAGATCTCCGGGAATTCCGGCATGGCCATTGCTGTCACGTCCTTTCGTTATTGTACAGGCTTTCGTTATTGTACAGGATGGTATCTGCTCATCGCACAGGATAGTATCTCGACGATCAGACACCCTTGATGTAATCATCGATAGCTGCGAAGTCTACCACCAGTTCTCCTCCGGTGATGCTTACCGGGATCTTCTCTCTGATCCCGTATATCCTCGTAGGCATCTCGTGCTCGAAATCATTTACCAGCACGGTCTCCCTCTCATAGTTTACCAGCCAGTATTCTCTGACGCCAGTCTCTCTGTATTTCTTATACTTGACTAAAAGGTCTTTCTCACTGGTGGATGGTGACAATATTTCTATGGCAAGATCCGGTGCTCCTACGAATCTCTTCTCCCTATCCTTAGATTTGTCACAAACCATATACACATCAGGCTGCACGATCGTCTTGTCATCATCTTCGCTCAGCTGAAAATCGGTCGGTGCTATCCCTGCCATGCAGCCCTTGCCCTTTGATCTGGTATAGTTCTCCAAAATCATCGCCAGTTCCAACGCTATGCGCTGATGCGTGATCGTTGGTGCCGTCATCATGAAAAGCTCGCCGTCGATGAGTTCGCAGCGGATATCCTCTCCCCACTTCTCGTACTCGTCGATCGTGTGTTTCCCCTTCCGTGCTTCATATTGGAAAACTTCTTCGTGCATTTCTATTATCTCTTTCGCCTGAGCTTCGCTCTCCAGATAATCTCGTCTGTGAGCGAAATTCATGAACATTTCTTCCAGCGCCCGGAGCGTGTCATAGCGGGGCGATCTTGTCTTGCCGCTGAAAATCTTCTGGACTGTACCAAGCGGTACCTGCGATGCCTGGGCTATCATCTCACAAGTGAGTCCGTATTCCTGTTTCTTCCGTTTCATCTCTTCGATAGTCATGTCCAAACTCCTTCGTTAATGCCTTTATCTGCCCATCCAACCATCTTCTTTCCACTATTATGCCATATAATAGCCATTTCGTCAATGCAGGCCGCCAAGGCGACCAACTCAAAAAGGGGACTGCCACGTACAATGGCATCCCCTTGTTCAAGCAACTGGTTATCTCAGTATATACGTCGTATTGTATTCACACGGCTCATCGTATATGAGCTGTTTGCATGCCAGGACTTTCTTCACCGGCAGGGATGCGAGGCCTGCTCCTACATTGCCGTTGGTCGGCCAGTCTTCCCATGTAGGCATTTTGAACTCGATGCTCCCGTCGCACCAGGTGATCTCAGGTTTCCTGATTTCGTATGGATAATCATCCGGTCTTACCCAGTTCGGAAGGATCGTTGGATACGCTACGGCAGGCTTCGTGAAGTTCAGTGCCGGATCTTCGTCCTTCTCGCGAACTTTCGGGATATATTTGTAGTGCATTTTTCCTGCGCTCTTCGTTGCCCATTTCGTTGCGGCTGCCAGATCCTGCGGTGGTTTGTTCGTATCGATCTCGAGCTTCATGAAATTGAAGTCCCAGGCAGATGCCAGTACGATGTATTTTCCGTCAACTTTCTGGACAGGTGGGATCTCGCAGTAGAGTTTGCCGTATCCCATGGTTTCTCTGCCGCCTACGATCGGATCGCAGTGGTTCTCGAACATCGCCAGCACAAGGTCGCCGTCGAGGTCGTCACGCTCGCCTTTGAAGTGGACTGGTACGTTCACGTTGATCAGATTATATGTTTTACCGTTGAGCCATCCCAGATGCGCGAATTCGCAAACGTTGACACTTACGTACGGGTCGTTGAGAGTATAACAGTCAGGGATCATCTGCTCCAGGATCTCACGATCGGTCTCATATGTGACTGCGACGACATTGACTTCTCCCGGCTGAAAATGATCCGTCATCCCTTTGCCGCCTTCCCACGGCTGCTGCTGGCAGTATGTCGGTCCGAAAAATACCGGCATCATATACGCTTTCTTTTCTTCGAATTTTAGTGACATGTTACACCTCCTGTTTCCTTGGTCTTATAATATTTTATAAAACGCGCCCGAAAATGGGCGCGCTAAATGAACATTATTTATCTACCAGTATGTATCCTCCATCGACGCCTTCGGTGAAGTTGTTGTCGTTATCCGGAGCATTCTTCATGTATTCCACCAATTCCGTTACGCTGACGAGCTTGACGCGCTGGTCATCGTCAGACCACTTCCTGTCCACAGGGTCTACCATGATGGCATATCCGCTCTCGTCCATGCCGATGAGGAGCATGATCTGCTGCTTGTTGGTGCCCCACTTCTTGTTGTTCGTGCGCGCCCAAAGGATGACCGGTTTCCCTTTGATCAGGTGCGTCTTGATGTCCACGTAAACATCATCGCCGATGGTCCGCCGGAAGGATGCATTCAATCCGAGGGTGTTCAGCAGATTGCAGATGCCGTTCATGGACAGCACCTTATCTTTCGCCTTGTTCTTCGCATACTTTTCGCGGAAAACGGCAGGCAGCACACTTTGCTCGATGAACTGCGGGGTGATCTCGTGTTTCGATGTGAAGAAGCCGTTGAAGAGGGAGGCTAATGTCGTCTCTGTCTGGTTTCCCTTGCCGGACTTATACAGTTTGTACGTATGTACGTAGCCCGTCTTGTCTGTCACTGTTACTGTGGATGACTTCGCATCACTTGCGATCGGGACCTCTGAGGTGACGCCGTCGCTTATATGGAAGCTGACGGTCATCTCTTCCGGATCCTGCATGCCGCTGTTTTCTTCCTGCTCTTCTTCGTCGGAATCATCGGTGTAGAGGCCGATGTCCACTACCTCCGCCTTGGCGCTGGCATCTTCTTCGAACAGATAGTTCGCATCGACTCTGGCATCGATTCCTTCGAGGCGCACATTGGAACTGTACTGCCACATGTAATATTCGCCATCGTAGGAAGGTGCCTGGCCGCTTCTCGGATACTGGGCCAGCCAGATCTTATATTTCTTCTCCAGCTTGTCGCTGTCCACGAAGTTATCGAGGACGGATCTGCTGGCGTAGAGCATCGGATCGTATCCTGCGCCTTCGACGACATCAAGGAAGGATTCCACCATCTCGGTGCATCCCTCGACGCCGAGAGATCTCATGACGGATGCTGTGAATCTGCCTCTCTGGTTCGTCTCAAGGTCCATGACTACAGGCAGGGTGATCTTGTCTCTGTATGGTGCGATGAGATCTACGAAATACTCGGCCTCATCCTTCGCCTCGTCCGCATTCACCGCTGCAGAGAAATAATACACGCCCACATCGAGCCCGGCCTTATAGGCATTCTTCACGTTGTCCGCGAAGTGCTTGTCCGGCTTGTGCTCCAGGGTATCATAGCTCGAATACCCGGCCCTTACGATCACCGCACCAACACCGCTCTTCTTGATCGTCTCGAAATCTTTGTATGAAATATCCTTCTGGTACTTCGAGATGTCCAGGCAGTTGATGACCTGATAGCCTTCTTTATACTGGTCCGGGATCTGCACGCCCGCCACTTTCGTGGTGCCTGCGAAGCTTACCGGCACACATGAAGCCAGCAGTGCTGCCACTGCTGCTGTGATTATTAAATTTTTCAGGAGTTTTTTCTTTATGAACATATCAATAGTATACTCTAAAATTATGATTGTTCTGTGAAGACCCCCTGGTTACCATTTTACTCTCTGTCCCGTTTCGAGGAGAAGCACCTCGTTGTGGAGCCCCATGAGCCCCGGCTCGATTTCCTGATCGATGTGCATGTGACCGAAGAACCACCCCTTGAAATTTTGCCCCTCGGATGCTTTGTGATACCAGCCGTCGAGAACGTCCGGCAGGACATAATCCTCCGGCACGTGCTTCTTGCGGCTTGTGAATTCGCGCACGAGACGCGGCGCCTCGTGAGAGATCACGTAATCGATCTCGTGCAGATTCTCTTCGAGCTGCATCTGGCCGTAGGCGATCTCGTCGGCCGTAGGCTCCTCGTCCTCAGGCCACCAGCCCTTGCCCGGTTCCCTGTCGAAACTTTCCGTGGTCCTGGCGCCTCCGAACACGAAAAACCGATTGCCGTAGATCTCGAAGAGCTCGCCGCGCATCAGATGATAGATCCGGTCGCTCACGCGATGGACCTTACCGCCGCACCAGACTTCCTCATCCATAGTCCCCAGGATGTCGAAGTTTTCATGATTGCCGTCAATAAACGCTATCTTTCCCGGGAACAGCTGCTCCAGCGTCCCTATCGTATATTTATAATCGTCATAAAACACGTAGCCTGCATCGCCCGTGATCAGCATGATATCGCTGTCCCGCAGGTCCTGCTTTTCCTTCAGCCCAAAAAACGGTGTGATGGCTCCGTGCTTATCTCCGGTTATGAAGATCCTTTTGTCCATGCTATTTGTTCCTGTAGTAATAAACGCCGTCCCGCTCTTCTCTCTCCAGCTTGCCTTCGTACATCAGATACTGCAGATGCGATGCCGCTTCACCCGTAGCGAACCACTTCTGCGCCATCGGGAATTCATCCCAGTTCCTGCAGTCGATCTCCCAGGTCATGTCCGCAGCCACCTCGTAGGCGTGCTTGCTCTTATCTCCCAAAAGATTCACGACTTCTGCCGCTCTGGCGGTGTGATGTTTATAGAGCTCGTGGATCCTCTCGTGCACATCATCCACCGGCGTGCCGTGGGTGGTCATGAGGTGATCGACTTCAAGCTGATCGATCTTGTCAAGACTCTTGAGGTAATCGCCAAGTGGGTTCTCGACCCCAAGT
This sequence comes from uncultured Bacillota bacterium, assembly GCA_946546075.1. Classification (GTDB taxonomy): domain Bacteria; phylum Bacillota; class Clostridia; order Peptostreptococcales; family Anaerovoracaceae; genus Lentihominibacter. The sequence continues at coordinate 5,248 of CAMNNV010000056.1, forward strand.
TCGATGGTGATGTTCGGCGTTATGGTCCCAAGTATGTGGTCTCCGCTGAACAGCCTCTTGTTTTCTTCGTCGTAGAGGCACATGTGCCCCGGCGTATGGCCCGGCGTCATGATGGCTTTCAACTTATATCCGCCGTACTCCAGCACATCGCCTTCCGCCACATAGGTGAAGTCCACCCTCTTATCCAGGCTGTACTGCTTGCCCGGATGATAGTCGGTGTTGCGCCCTTCCTTGGCTCTCGGGAATCCGTGCTTGTCGAAGAGAATCTCCAGCCAGCGCCAATAGAGATCGCCCACTTCGAAGTTGATGTATTCGCCGTCGATCTCCCCTGTATAGATGGTGCTGTTTCGCGATGCAAATCTGGCCGCCAGACCGCAGTGATCCGAATGAAGGTGCGTCACGAAAATGTCCGCGTCCTTCACTCCCAGTTCGTCGAATGCCGCCTGGATGGCGTTCTCACATTCCGGCCTGTTGAAGCCCGTATCGATGACGAGAGTACGCTCGTCACCTTTGATGAAATAAACATTGATATACCGCAAAGGGTTGTCGGGCAGTGGGACCTGCGTGGTATACAGGTTTTCTGCAAGTTTCGTTACCATGTATGTCTCCTTGTTCTGTCCTTGTCGCTTGCGCAAATCAGCCTTTGCCCTGCATCTTCATGATGGCATCGACTGCATCGATAAATGCCGCTCTGACGCCTGCGTGCTCCAGAGCATCGACGCCTCTGATGGTCGTACCTCCCGGTGAGCAGACATTGTCCTTGAGCACTCCCGGATGGAGTCCCGTCTCAAGCTGCAGCTTTGCTGTACCGAGCACGGTCTGGGAAGCCATTTTGTAGGCCAGATCTCTCGTAAGGCCGTACTTGACGCCTGCATCTCCGAGGGCCTCGATCACGAGGTCGATATAAGCAGGGCCGCATCCTGAGATGGCCATGCCGATGTCCATGAGGTGTGACGGCACTTCTGCCACCGTTCCCATGCCGGAGAAGATCTCCATGATCTGCTGGTGCTCCTCTTCCTCCAAAGAGTTCTCCTGTTCAAACATGAACATGCCTTCGCCAACTTGTGCCGGCGTATTCGGCATGATGTACTGCACTCTCGTGGTCGGATCCAGGATCTGACTGTACTTTTCGAGAGACCAGCCGGCTGCGATAGATACCACCGTCTTGCCTGCCAGCTTATCCTTCAGCGGCATGAGCACATCTTCGATATGAAAAGGTTTGATGGCTACCAGCACGGTATCCACTTTCTCCAGCATCTCCTCGATGCTGTCACATGCAGTAAAGCCGATCTCCTGCGCTTTCGCTGCCAGCACGTCGCCCTGCGGATCATATGCGAAAATGTCCGCTGCGTCGATCTGCGGATTCTTTGCCATTCCTGCTGCAATGGCTGAACCCATATTTCCCATTCCGATAAAACCGATCTTTTTCATTGTGTTTCCTCCCGGGATCATGTCCCAAAAGGGATTATATCATCATCTGTTTTTTTATACAATTAAATGGTGCGCATAGAAACTATACGCACCAAAGGTCTTTTATATCAATTCTCTTCCAAGTTCCTTCAACATCTGTCTGTCGGACTTTATGGTAGAACCGGTGGTGGTGAGCATGTCGCCGGTGATGGTGGCATCGGCACCGCTTTGGAAGGCGGCCTGCCCGTTGTTCTCTATGAGGCTCCTTCCTGCTGCCAGCCGGATGTTAGCTTCAGGGTTTATGAACCGGAAGATGGCTACGGTGCGAAGGATCTCTTCTGCCGTGAGCTGCTCCAGGTCTTCAAAAGGTGTGCCGGGAACGGGGATCAGGGAGTTGATCGGGATGGAGTCGACGCCCAGTTCCGCCAGGGATACTGCCATGTCGATGCGGTCTTCCCACGTCTCTCCCATGCCGATGATGCCGCCGGAGCAGACGGAAAGTCCTGCCTCTTGTGCCGCCTTGATGGTGCGGATCTTGTCCTCGTATGTATGTGTGGTGCAGATGTTCGGGAAGTTGCGCTTCGACGTTTCGATGTTCTCGTGGTATCTGGTGACACCCGCTTCTTTGAGCCGTGCCAGCTGCTCGGGGATGAGAAGTCCCATGGACGCACAAAGTCCGATGCTGCATTCTTCGCTCATGCGCTTGAAGGCGGAGACGGCTTTCTCGAAGTC
>CAMNNV010000057.1 GCA_946546075.1 uncultured Bacillota bacterium
ACTGTCGGGTTACCATGAATGTAGTGAGTAGGGGGGAGGCAGAGCTTGCCGAACCTCGCGTGCGTGATTAATTAAGGAGGTCACTAATATGATAGGAACAAGAGTAAGCTTAAGAACTCGTATGTCAGCCGGCGACGCTCATTACGCTGGTGAACTGGTAGAAGGTGCTCATATCGTAACTGCATGGGGAGATGTTGGTACTGAGCTGGCTATCAGACTGTTTGGAGACGAGTCATTATTCGTTGGATATTCAGAAATCAGATACACGGCTCCTGTTTACTCGGGTGACTGGATGGAATACTCCGGATACATCGAAAAAGTTGGAAACACTTCCTTCACTTGCCACTTCGAAGCTCATAAGTATATGTGCCTCGACAAGGGAGAAGGTCTTGCTGATTCAGCAGCCAAGGTTCTGGATCCACCTGTTCTCTGCGCATATGCAACTGGTACTCTGATGGTTGCTAAGGAACTGCAGAGACCTGAATTCGGCGATCCTGAATTCCAGAAGAGATAAGATATAACTTTTAGCAGGAAATGAAGCCCAGTCATATGGCTGGGCTTTTTTTGGGGAGTAATGTGATATGGACCTGAAGAACAAGCACAGTGATATATACCTTGCAACGATTGTTGTGGACAATAACAGCGACTACCACTTCCAGTCCATCTGGTATGGTGCAGATCCTAAGAATCTGGCTCTTATGATCATCGATGTTATGAGTCCATGGTATGAAGACAAGAAAGAACAACTCAGTCCAAAGGTTGTTAAATTCCATGAAAAACTCGAGGCTGCAACGGCGAAAGAGGCGGATGATGGCGGAGAGAAGAAGGACAATAAGAAGAAACACAAAGGCAAAAAAGACAGTGGTAAAGCGAAGCCGATAACCTTCCGTGAACTCACGGGAATCCTCTTCAATTCTGACGGCCTCAAGTGTGAAGTATCGCTCACAAATAACCTAATGGATATATACATGTTCATAGGCAATCAGGCCTTTGAGATTTTTAACAAAAAGGGCGAAAAACCTGAAGATTTCAACGGACTTCAGGATTTCATAGATTATCTGGACAAGACATATGATGTGGATGCTCCGATCATGAATGCACTGAGGAATCCGAACCCGTCTACCCTCAGTACAGCACTGTATATCATAGACATAAAATACCATTATTACGAGCGTTATTCCAGGATTCCAGTGTGACAAAATTGTAGTTTTGTCAGGGTCGTTTAAGTCTAGTTTAAACCTGGATAAATATTTAACGATACTGTTGACAGTACGCTCAATAAGGAGTATGATTTAGGAGCATAAGAGATACGACATCAATTATGCAGACCTTTACGGGTTGATTTAAGGAGTTTATTTTTAGGACTTGATTTAAGGAGGTTAAAGAAATGAAGACACCTAAGACACCTTTAGAATGCATTATTGAAAGAGATAACCCTAAGATGATCGGATCATACGTTAGCCTGAAGACTAGAATGTCAGCTGGCGATGCTCACTATGCTGGAGAGCTCGTAGAAGGCGCTCACATCGTAACTGCATGGGGAGATGTTGGTACTGAACTGGCTATCAGACTGTTCGGAGACGAATCACTGTTCGTAGGTTATTCAGAAGTTAGATACACTGCTCCTGTATACGCTGGTGACTGGATGGAATACGGCGGATACATCGAGAAGGTTGGTAACACTTCCTTTACTTGCAAGTTCTATGCATACAAGTGGATGCAGGATTCCAAGGATGAGAACGGCAACGTAATCAACGGATCAGGCGCTGAAATGCTTCCTGAACCTGTTCTCTGCGCATACGGAACTGGTACTCTGATGGTTGCTAAGGAACTGCAGAGACCTGAATTCGGTGATGATGCATTCGCAGCAGACGCTAAGGCAGCTGGCGCAAAGGCTTTCAACTAATCGAATAGCCAATTAACAAGCATTATAAATGACTGTCGCAATCGCGACAGTCATTTTTTTTCTGAAACCAAGTCATAATAAAAGTCCACCGACTGACTTTGATCGGTGGACTTATTTTTAATCTGTGAAGTTGACGGAACAGGATCCCAGTTCCTGGTTGCTTTCGCTGTCATAGACTTTGAGCACCATTTTGCCTTCCTGACCGAACATTGCGACAGGGTAGGAGAAGTGGGCCGTGATCTTGGAACCGCTCTTCCACTGGGAGTTGAAGTTCTGGGTTTCTTTGGCACCTCCCGGCCAGGTCAGTACATAGTATAACTTGATTTTCTCGTTCGGCTCTCCACCGGTCAGGGAAATATGGAAGAATACCGTGTCTGATCTGTGGAATGACTTTTTGCTCGTCGTAAAATCGTTTTCGGATCCATTGGCGATGATCCTCATGTGCCATGCATAGTACTTGTCGTATATTTCTTCTATGCCCGGGTAGCCGATCTTCTTGAGGTCAGAAAGGTAGGTCGCCATCTGCTCGCCGCCTTCGCTGACATTCGCACTGACGTAAGCGAATTTCGCAGCATTGATCTTATCGATGATGTCGTTTCCGTCTTTGATGTCCTGGGCTTTCTTATACTGTTTGACAGCTTTTGTGTACTTCTTCTTCTTGAGGCAGTTATCGCCGACAGCGATATAACACTGCCGTCTGAACTCGTCGGATGTCAGGTCCTCATTCATGGTATCAAAAGGTACCAGGGATTCGGAATAGACCTCTTCGTCCGTAAATGACGATACGGTACCATGTTTGACTTCATCTGCATCTTCGTCCAGCGCGTAATTATAGTAATAGCCTGCGCCACCTGTCGCCAGAAGAAAGAGCAGGATGGCGAGAGCCACGAGCTTACGTCTTCCACGGAGCAGTTTCGATACTCTGGCCTTGATCGGGACCTTAGTCGCGACAGGCACAGGATCTGAAACAGGCCTTACTACAGGTGCATTCGATACCTGATCGGAAGAGGCGGGCTCTTGTGCAGCAGCGCCCTGTGAGGAGCGGGCGGATGGATCGCTGCCATCAGATGCCACATCTCCGAGCAGACTGTCTGCGTCGGAAGGTTTGTGCAGGATGAAAAGTTTGCGCAGCAGATCTCGTTCGAGACCGCAGCCTTCGCAAGTGGGACCGCTGTTGATGTGACCGCAACTGCAGGACCAGTAATCACCGAACTCTTCGAACCAGTATTTCGGTTTGACCGGTCGTGCTCCGAACTGCTCCATGATCTCATTATAGACGGGGTCCTGCGGCGTGAGGGGACGAGGTTCGTATATCCTCGTCTCTTTGGCCGTGTCTACTCTGGGCGTCAGGTCGATTGAGTCCGTAACTTCTATCGTATTCTGTTGTTCGCCGAGTACGCTGTCCAGGGTCTGTGTGACCGGCTCATTATTCGGCGGATATTCCTTATTGATTTTCAATTTTTGCCCTCTGGGTTTTATGAAATTTTGGTGTGAATATTATATCAATAATGACATATATATACAAGGTAGTTGAGCAATACAAAGTTGTCAGAATTGTTGAAATTTCAGTCTTTTTCGGCTCAATTTATGTATTTTGTATTATTTTTAGAACATTGTTGACATAGGAAATTTATCCAAGTAAAGTATTTAATAGGGTAGGTCAACCATCTGCCCGGTCGCATTTTTATTACATGTTGGAGGAATTATCAATGGCTCAGAAGAGAAGAATGAAAACGATGGACGGAAACACGGCTGCTGCTCATGTTTCCTATGCCTTCACGGATGTGGCATCCATCTATCCAATCACACCTTCATCGACGATGGCAGAAGTTGTTGATGAATGGGCAGCATACGGAAGGAAGAACATTTTCGGACAGACCGTGAAGATCGCCGAGATGCAGTCAGAAGGCGGAGCATCAGGTGCTGTACACGGATCACTGGCAGCCGGAGCTCTTTCGACCACATACACAGCATCTCAGGGCCTATTGCTCATGATACCGGAGATGTACAAGATCGCTGGAGAACTCCTGCCGGGAGTTTTTCATGTTGCAGCGAGAACAGTATCGACACACGCACTTTGTATTTTTGGTGACCACTCAGACGTAATGGCGACACGCCAGACAGGTTTTGCGATGCTGTGCTCCGGATCCGTTCAGGAAGTAATGGACCTTGGCGGTATCGCTCATCTTGCTGCGATCAAGGGCAGAGTACCGTTCCTGCACTTCTTCGATGGATTCAGGACATCCCACGAGATCCAGAAGATCGAAGTGTTCAGTTATGAAGATTACAAGAACCTCGTTGACTGGGACGCAGTCCAGGAATTCAGAGACAGAGCGCTCAATCCGGAACATCCTGTTATCAGAGGTACGGCTCAGCAGCCTGAGATCTTCTTCCAGGCAAGAGAGTCTGCGAACAAGTACTACGATGCGATCCCTGAGATCGTCGTAGAATATATGGATAAGATCAGCAAGCTCACAGGCAGAAGCTATCATCCATTCGATTACGTAGGTGCTCCCGATGCTGAGAACATCATCGTAGCAATGGGATCCATCTGTGAGACCATCGAAGAGACTATGAACAAGATGGTAGCAGAAGGTCACAGAGTAGGTCTCATCAAAGTAAGACTTTACAGACCGTTCGTGAAGAAGTACTTCCTGGACGTACTGCCTAGGACCGTTGAGAGGATCGCGGTACTCGACAGAACGAAGGAGCCGGGTTCCATCGGAGAACCTCTCTATCAGGACGTCAAGACTGCTTTGTACGGTGAGAAGATCGAACCGGAGATCTACGGCGGCCGTTACGGTCTCGGATCGAAGGATACGACGCCTGGCATGATCCACTCGATCTACGATAACCTCTATCACCACAAGCCAAAGAACAACTTCACAGTAGGTATCGAAGATGACGTTACAGGTCATTCGCTTCCATACACGGCAGGTATCGCCAGAGAACCGGAAGGTACGATCAAGTGTAAGTTCTGGGGTCTCGGTTCCGACGGTACGGTCGGTGCGAACAAGACGGCCATCAAGATCATCGGTGATAAGACTGACATGTATGCACAGGGCTACTTCGCATATGACTCCAAGAAATCAGGAGGTCTTACGGTATCCCACCTGAGATTCGGTGAACACCCGATCCAGTCCACATATCTGATCAACCAGGCAGACTTCGTGGCCTGCCACAATCAGGCATATATCAGGCAGTACGACATGCTCAAGGACGTTGTCAAGGGCGGTACGTTCCTGCTCAATACAAGATATACGGATGAGGAACTCAACGACGCACTTCCTGCAAGGATGAAGAGACAGCTGGCCAAGAAGAACATCAAGTTCTACGCCATCGATGCAACGGAGATCGCAGATTCCGTTGGCCTCGGCTCCAGGATCAACATGGTCATGCAGGCTGCATTCTTCAAGCTCACGGAGGTCATTCCTATCGATGATGCCATCAAGTACCTCAAGGAAGGTATCGAGAAGACATATAAGAAGAAGGGCCAGAACATCGTCGACATGAACAACGCTGCAGTAGATAAGGGCATCGAATCCATCAGAGAGATCCCTGTACCTGCAGAGTGGGCAGATGCTCAGGATCCTAGGAAGAAGTACGAAGAACTGCCGGAGTTCATCGAAGAGATGCTCATTCCGATGAACAGCCAGGAAGGCGACGACCTGCCTGTCAGTGCATTTGATGATATCGAAGACGGTACGTTCCCTGCAGGAACTGCTGCATACGAGAAGAGAGGTACAGCAGTACATCTGCCTGAGTGGCAGCCTGAAAACTGTATCCAGTGCAACCAGTGCTCCTTCGTATGTCCTCATGCAGCGATCAGGCCAATGCTCCTCAATGATGAAGAGAAGGCCGAGGCTCCGGAAGGCTTCGTGACGATCCCTGCTAAGGGCAAGGGCGTAACGGGACTCCACTACAGGATGCAGCTGTCAGCTATGGACTGCCTGGGATGCGGTAACTGCGCAGATATCTGCCCATCCAAGGACAAGGCTCTCGTGATGAAGCATTTCTACGAGGTAGAACAGGAGAAATACAATTGGGATTACGGCATCAAGATCTCACGCAAAGATGAGAAGGTGGACATCAAGACTGTCAAGGGTTCGCAGTTCGCGAAGCCGTACATCGAGTTCTCCGGTGCCTGCGCAGGATGCGGCGAGACGCCGTACATCAAGCTGGCAACGCAGCTCTTTGGAGACAGGATGATCATCGCCAATGCGACGGGCTGCTCATCCATCTGGGGAGCATCCGCACCTACGATGCCTTACTGTAAGGATGAGAACGGCAGAGGTCCTGCATGGGCAAGCTCACTCTTCGAAGACAATGCAGAGTACGGCTATGGTATGGTACTTGCCAACAAGCAGATGAGAGAGAAGATCGAGCACAACATGAAGGCTCTTCTGGAGCTGGATATCGATGAGGATCTGAAGGAAGCTATCTCAGAATGGATCGAATACAAGAATGACAGCAATGAGACGAGAGCCAAGAGCGACAGAGTCGTCGAAGTCATCGAGTCCATGAGCTCCAGCGATGAAGTCATCGTATCCCTCTGCAACAGGATTATCGAGTTGAAGGATTACCTCGTCAAGAAGTCCATATGGGCTCTCGGCGGCGACGGATGGGCATACGATATCGGTTACGGCGGCCTCGACCACGTACTGGCATCCGGCGAGAACATCAATATCCTGGTATTCGATACAGAAGTTTACTCCAATACAGGCGGACAGGCATCGAAGGCTACGCCGACGGCAGCCATCGCGAAGTTCGCTGCAGCCGGTAAGAGGATCAAGAAGAAAGATCTGGGCCTGATGGCGATGTCTTACGGATACGTATACGTTGCACAGGTAGGTATGGGAGCTGATAAGAACCAGCTGATGAAGGCGATGCTGGAAGCAGAAGCATACGATGGACCATCCATCATCATCGCATACTCACCATGCATCAACCACGGCATCAGAAAGGGCATGGGCAAATCTCAGGCCAATATCAAGGATGCAGTTGATGCAGGCTACTGGCACCTGTACAGATATAACCCTGAACTCAAAGAACAGGGCCGCAATCCGTTCATCCTGGATTCCAAGGAGCCGAATACAAGCTTCCGCGACTTCCTGAACGGTCAGATCAGATACACGTCACTGGCCAAGGAGTTCCCGGAGATCGCAGACAAGCTCTTTGCGATGACAGAAGAAGACGCCAAAGAAAAATACAAGACATTCAGAGAACTGGCAGACAGATCGACTGCGCTTCTCTAAAACGTCAAAAACTGCAGGCTGCTCTTTTAGGGCAGCCTGTTTTTAGAAAGAGGATCTATGAAAAGCAACGAACATAAGCTCACGCAGGTGGGAAACAGAACATACATGATCAAAGGGGAGACGAATATCGGCATATACCTGAGGTCCGCCGATGAGGCCGTCATCATAGATACAAGCTATGACCACATGGGGAAGGTCATCGACGAGCTTCTCTCAGACATGG
>CAMNNV010000058.1 GCA_946546075.1 uncultured Bacillota bacterium
CGCATCGGAAATGGATTCTTTGCCACCGGAAACTGCCTCTGCAGCAACGCCAGCAACACCAGCAACGCCAGCAACACCAGCAGCGCCAGCAGCACCGGCAACACCGGCAACACCAGCAGCCTTCTCAGCTGCAGCGGCTGCCGCAGCCTTCTTCTGACCGAGAGCGTGGATCTTCTTGAAGATCACTTTGAGGCCGCTCTCATACTTAGGGTCATACTGGAGATACTGTGTTTTGCCATCATATTTGAATGCATAGACGTGCTTACTTGCGCTATGCTTGATATCGGACATCTTGCTGTAGTAGTACTCGGTGCCGTCTATGATCAGTGACTTTGATGTGAACTGTACGACTTTATTGCCGACTTTCATTTCAATAGTCTTCATTACTTACCTCCCTAACAGGTAATCCCAAAAAACCGCCTGTATAAACAAATATAATGATAACTTGAGAGTCTTAAAAAAGTCAATAGTAATGTATAAATTTGCAATTTTGTGAGACAAAATGAATATTAGATGATATAATGCAGATAAGTGTGGATAATTATGTCATCTTGAGAGAAGAGGTATAATATGGATAGAAAAGCTTTAACAGAGAAGAGAAGGGAAACAGTTATTGGGCTTCTCAAGAGTATGAGCATCAAGAAGGATGCAGAAGGTGGATTCGATAAAGACGACGTTTATAACTGCATGCAGCAGCTTTGCGACCTTTATGAACAGAATATCGAAGAACTGCAGAACTCCTATGAGGGCGAGCTTGTAACACTCAAGGAGAGATACCAGAAATATGATGAGAACAATGAACTTTATGTCAGCCTCATCATGGAAGCTAAGAAGAGCAGTAACGATATCATCAACCAGGCTAAGACTGAGGTGGAGAGCATCCTGGCAGAAGGTAAAGAACAGATCGCGAAGCAGGAAGAAGAACTCAAACTCTTATATGCCGGAGTTGAAACTGAGAAGAACGCAATCAACGAAGAACTGAACGCTTCCAGGAAGGCAGTTGAAGCAGAGAAGCTTGCGATGCAGGCCGATGTGGATGCTGAGAGAGAGAAGTGCAGTGCTCTGAAGAATAAATATACACAGCAGATGAATGCCATGGAAGAAGAGTTCATGGACATCAAGACGAACATCCTGAGAACTGCCGGCAAGATCGACAGCCTCAAGAGCAAGCTGGGTGACGAAGAAGCTTACAGCTGGGAAATCTCAGATGAGCAGGAAGGCGTTGCATTCCCTGAGCCTGAAGAAGGCATTGAGGATATCCTCCCGGTAGAGGAAGCAGCTGAGGAAACTCCTGAAGAAGTCGAAGTAGAAGAAGTTCCTACTGTAGACGAGATCATCACAGAGGAAGCACCGGAAGCGCCGGAAGAACCGGCAGAAGAACCTGAAGAAGCTCCGGAAGAGCCTGCAGAAGAAGTCGAAGAAGCTCCTGAAGAAGAAGCAGAAGCACCTGCTGAAGAAGAAGAAATCGTCACTGCAGATTCCGAGATCATCATAGACGATGAAGAGCCAATCCCTGCAGAGATCAACGTCGAAGACTTCCTGAAGGGCCTTGACGATGCACCGGAAGCAGCAGAACCAGTTGCAGCAGACATCGCAGAAGTAGCAGAGACCGTTGAAGCACCTGCAGAAGCAGCAGAGTCATTCGACGAGATCGACTTTGACGACATAGACTTCTCAAGCCTTGATGATGAGATCTCCGCTGAAGGAGAAACAGAAGAAATATCATTCGAAGGACTGGAGAATCTGTTCAAAGAAGACTAGTATTTTATGAACATACGCTTTTGAAGAGAGCAGAGGAAACTTTGCTCTCTTTGTGATTATTGGAGGTTTTTAAGATGGTAAACGTTTATCTGGCATATGGATTTGAGGAGATCGAAGCCCTCACAGCAGTGGATATCTTAAGGCGCGGCGGCGTGGACGTTCAGCTCGTGTCCATCTCGGACGAGAAGGTGGTCCAGGGCGCCCACGGCATTTCCGTTACGGCGGACGTGGTGTTCGCGGATGCCGATAACGAAGGATGTGACATGATCGTGCTGCCCGGCGGACTTCCGGGAGCCACGAACCTCGAAGCACACGAGGGCCTCATGAAGAACGTCGAGAACTTTGCACAGACAGGCAAAGCTGTCGCGGCGATCTGCGCATCACCGGGAGTCGTTCTGGCACCGCACGGCATTTTGAAGGACAAAGAAGCCACGGTCTATCCGGGTATGGAAGGTGCTCTCACCAAGGGCGGCGCGAAGCCAGTGGCAAAGGGTGCTGTGACGGACGGCAATATCATCACCGGCATGGGGCCGGGGTACGCCACGGAGTTCGCTCTTGCGATCCTCGAATATCTGGCCGGAAAGGATGCGGCAGACGACGTAGCGGAGGGATTCCTCGTCAGCCGGTAAATGCGGGGCGACTCGCCAGCGGATAGAGCACAGCGGCGGAGGGATTTCTCGCCCGCGGATAGAGGGCGGAGCGGTTGAAATCACCACATCTTTATGATAAACTTGTGACCGTATATGAAGGGGAGCTATAGGCTTCTGAAATAAAACTTTTGGAGGAAAAATGAGAATATATAATACCCTTACCAGAAAAAAAGAAGAATTCGTACCGATCCAGGAAGGTAAGGTCAAAATGTACGTTTGCGGACCGACGGTATATAACTATTTCCACATTGGTAACGCCAGACCTTTCGTCGTTTTTGACACCATGAGAAAGTACCTCGAATACAGAGGCTACAAGGTCAAGTTCGTGCAGAACTTCACAGATGTTGACGACAAGATCATCAACAGAGCCAAGGAAGAAGGCGTGACCGCTGGTGAAATAAGCGAAAAGTACATCGAAGAATATTACAAAGACGCGGCGGCTCTCAACGTCAAGAAGGCTACCGTTCACCCGAAGGTCACGGAGACCATGGACGACATCATCAAGTTCGTACAGGATCTCATCGATCTGGGATATGCCTACGAAGCGGACGGCGACGTATACTACAGGACGCGCAAGTTCAAAGATTACGGCAAACTCAGCGGCAAGAACATCGACGACCTCATCGTAGGCGCCAGCGAGAGAACGCGAAATGCAGACGACGAGAAGAAGGAAGATCCGCTTGATTTTGCACTTTGGAAGGCGCGCAAGGAGCCGGACGAGATCGCATGGGAGAGCCCTTGGGGAATGGGAAGACCTGGCTGGCACATCGAGTGCTCCGCCATGTCCAGAAAGTTCCTGGGAGACACCATCGACATCCACGCAGGCGGAGAAGACCTGCAGTTCCCGCACCACGAGAACGAGATCGCACAGTCAGAAGCGCATAACGGCAAGAAGTTCTCCAACTACTGGATGCACAACGGATACATCAATATCGACGGCGTCAAGATGTCCAAGTCACTGGGCAACTTCAAGACGGTCAGAGACCTTCTCCAGACTTACGACGGCGAAGTGCTGAGATTCCTCATCCTCAGCGGTCACTACAGAGGACCGATCGACTTCAACCCTGAGATCCTGACACAGTCACAGAACGGCCTGAAGAGAATGAGAAATGCCAAGAGCAATCTGAAGCACCTCATCCAGACAGGAAGCGGCCAGATGACAGACGAAGAGAAGGAAACTCTCGCAGGATTCGATAAATACAGAGAAAAATTCATCGAGGCCATGGACGATGACCTCAACACGGCTGATGCTATCTCCGCTGTGTTCGAACTCATCACGGCCATCAACACAGCAGTCAAGGACGGAGCATCAAAGGAATTCGCTCAGAAGGCACTGGATTTCCTCATGGAGCTCGCAGGCGTCCTGGGACTGCTCCAGCAGGAAGTAGAAGAAAAAGTAGAGATCGATCCTGAGCTGCAGGCGCTCATCGACGAGAGACAGGCAGCCAGAAAGGCAAAGGATTTCGCAAGAGCTGATGAGATCAGAGACCAGCTGAAGGCACAGGGTATAACACTCAAGGATACACCGCAGGGCGTGCAGGTGATCAGAGGATAATGACGGATAACAACAAAGATCAATTCATCAGGATGAACACCACCGTCCTGGCATACATGGGAGACGCAGTCTATGAACAGTTCATCAGAGAGCACATCATAGATGAGTCTTCCTCTGACGTTTCAGCCCTCCATCGCAGGGCCACAGGATACGTCAAAGCATCGGCCCAGGCAGAAGCCGTCAAAGCACTTTTTGACGAGCTGACGGAGGCTGAGCAGAACCTGGTGAAGCGGGCGAGAAACCGAAAACCCGTGACGAAAGCCAAGAACGCGGACCCTTTGGATTACCGATGGGCCACGGCCATGGAGGCGCTCGTGGGGTATCTGTATCTGGCAGGCCGAAGGGACAGGCTAGAAGAGGTAATGGGCAGAGTCATAGACATTATCGAGAGGTCTTCAAAGTGAAAAAAGCAGGTAAAAAAAGAAAGGCCACGAACAAGTCCACGGAGTGGATCGCTGGCTACATAAGTGCGAATAAGTACACTTCGGAAGAGAACGAAAGAAGGCGTGAGGAGGAAGGCTTCAAAGAACAGAAGGGCCTGAAGAACCTCAACTCGACGGAGAAGATTTACGTTGCCGTAATAGTCCTTGGCATCATCGGGATCATCATCAAATACGGTATCCTTAGAATGTTTTAGGAGGATAGGAATGAGCAAAGCGGACAAGCTTTTTGTAAATATGTGTACGGACATCATAGAGAACGGTTTCTCCAGCGAGGGACAGCAGGTGAGAGCGAAGTGGGAAGACGGCAGCCCGGCTCACACCATCAAGCAGTTCGGCATCGTGAACCGCTACGACCTCTCCGAGGAATTCCCGGCGCTGACTTTGCGGCCGACGGCTATCAAGTCCTGCACGGATGAGATGCTCTGGATCTGGCAGAAGAAGTCCAACAAAGTGGCGGATCTGTCCACCCATATCTGGGATGCATGGTCCGGAGGGGACGGCACCATCGGCAAGGCTTACGGCTATCAGATGGGCGTGAAGTACAAGTTCCCGTTCGGCGAGATGGACCAGGTGGACAGCGTGCTCTGGCAGCTGAAGAACACGCCGTATTCCAGAAGGATCATGACGAACATCTATAATTTCGGGGACCTGACGGAGATGGGACTGGAGCCTTGTGCCTACAGCGTGACCTTCAATGTCACCGGCAGGAAGCTCAACGCCATCCTGAACCAGAGATCCCAGGATACTTTGACGGCCAACAACTGGAACGTGGTGCAGTATGCTGTGCTGGTGTACATGTTCGCGCAGGTATCGGATCTCGAGCCGGGCGAGCTCATCCACGTCATTTCGGATGCCCACATCTATGACAGGCACGTGGACATCGTCAAGGAACTGATCAAGAGGCCGCAGTATCCGGCACCGAAGTTCCACTTGAATCCGGAGATCAAGAACTTCTACGACTTCACTCTGGATGACATCATCGTGGAAGATTATCAGACGAACCCGCAGGTGAAGAACATCCCTGTGGCAGTATAGAGCAGGAGGTCAGCGTGAACGCCATAGTTGTAGTAGACAGAAACTGGGCCATCGGAAGAGACGGGAATCTCCTGGTGCACCTTCCGGGGGACCTCAAATACTTCAAGGAAAAGACCCTGGGAAATGTCATCGTGTACGGTCGCAAGACCATCAGCACATACCCGGGCGGAAAGCCGCTCCCGGGCCGCACCAACATCATCCTCACGAGAGATCAGGCCTACGAGAACGAAGGCTGCATCATCTGTCATTCCAAGGATGAAGTGCTGGCGGAAGTAGCAAAATACGACGAAGAAAAAGTATTCGTCTGCGGCGGAGCGGAGACGTACGAGCTCTTCTTCGATGACGTGGACACTTTTTATGTAACGAAGATAGACGAAGAATATGAAGCGGACCGGTTCTTCCCGGACCTTGACGCCAAGGGGTATCAGGTCACCTGGGAGAGCGAGCCGCAGGAACACAAAGGAACGAAATACAGGTTTTTGAAATATGTCAGAAACGATAATAGGTAGAAATGCCGTGATGGAGGCACTGAAAAGCCAGCGTGAGATCGAGAAGATCACCATCGCAAAGGGCGCGGAAGGTTCAGTGCGAAAGATCGAGGCGAAAGCAAAAGACAAAAAGATACCCATCTATTACAGCGAACGAAGCAGGATGGACAAGCTCTGCGAGGGCAATCACCAGGGCGTGATCGCGGTGGTTTCGGACTACAGCTACTGCACCGTGGAGGACATCCTGGATCGGGCTTCCCAGCGGGGCGAGGATCCGTTCGTCATCATTTTGGACGGGCTGGAAGATCCCCACAATCTCGGGGCCATCATGCGTACGGCGGAGTGCGCCGGAGTCCACGGGATCATCATCCCAAAGAGGCGTTCGGTATCCGTAACCGACGTGGTGGCGAAGACCGCCGCGGGGGCTGCAGAGTACATGCTTTGCGCAAAGGTCGCGAGTCTGCCGAAGGCCATCGAGTCGCTGCAGAAAGCGGGTCTGTGGATCTGCGCTGTGGACATGGATGGCGAGACCATGACGAAGAGAGACCTCACGGGTCCTTTGGGTCTCGTGATCGGCGGCGAAGGAAGCGGAGTCGGCCGTTTGGTGAAGGAAAAGTGCGATTTTTGCGTATCGATCCCGATGAAGGGGAAGATCACTTCGCTGAATGCGTCGAATGCAGCGGCGATACTGATGTATGAGGTCGTAAGACAGAGGGGATAGAGATGAGTATTTCTGATGAGATGCTTGCAACGAGGGCCCAGACGGGGGACATCGAGTCTGAGGAAGCCCTGATGCGAAAATATAAGTCCCTTGTGAGGATGAAGGCGCGCGCCTTTTATATCGCAGGGGCGGACGAGGAGGACGTGGTCCAGGAGGGCATGATCGGTCTTCTCAAAGCCATCCGGCAGTATGATGCGGACAAGAATGCGGCCTTTGGGACCTTCGCAGATCTTTGCATCACCCGCCAGATCATCACGGCCATCCGGGATGCGGGGCGCAAGAAGCACCAGCCGCTGAACACGTCCCTGTCGCTGAGCGAGCCGGTGGGAACGGATGCCGAGAATGTGACGCTGGAGGATACCCTCCGGGACGATGAGACCATCGATCCTGAGTCCATGTATATTCTCAAAGACATCGTGGCCTATATCAGCCACAACGAGGGGAGCCTTCTCAGCGACTTTGAGATGAAGGTCCTTGCGGAGCTGATGCGGGGCAGCGATTATGAGACCATCGCTGAGAAACTGGGGCGCACACCGAAGTCCATAGACAATGCAGTCAGAAGGGCCAAGAAAAAAATCGCCCAATATATTTCTGCATGATAACTTGATTACTGGTGGGAATTATACTATAATGTGGTCGAATGCGTGCTGCTGTAGCTCAGTCGGTAGAGCACCTCATTGGTAATGAGGAGGTTCGG
>CAMNNV010000059.1 GCA_946546075.1 uncultured Bacillota bacterium
CCTCTCTCACGTACTCTCTGTATTTATTATAATCCCGGACCTCAAAGTTGCCCGTGAGCACCGTCCCCTTATTCTCGTAAGCGATCTCGCTGATCCTGGCGTTCTCGCAAAGGTACGACGTGATGCTCACTTTATCGTACGGTATGCACATCACGGCATCGACCCTGCCGCCAAAAAGTTTCGCTTTGACGAGTTCCACCAGTTCGTCGATGTTCTCTCCCGTGCGGGCCGACACGAAGACGTACTCCGCATCCCCCGTACCAAACGGCGGCTCCGTAGCGATGTCCATCTTATTGTACACCATGATCCGCTCTTTGTCGTCCGCCCCCAGCTCACCGATGACCTTGTCCGTGACCTTGATCTGGAAATCCCGGTCCTCATAGGAGCTGTCCACCACGTGGAGCAAAAGGTCTGCGTACCGCACCTCTTCGAGGGTGGATTTGAAAGCCTCCACCAGACTGTGCGGCAGCTTGCTGACGAAACCGACGGTATCGATGAGGATGAACTTGTCCCCCGTCTCCAGCTCGATCTCCCTGTGAGCCGTATCCAGCGTAGCAAAAAGCATGTCCTTCTCCGCCACCTGCTTCTCTTCCCTGCTGGCCATGGCAAGGAGCCTGTTCATGATGGCCGATTTGCCGGAATTCGTGTATCCCACCAGGGCCACCACCGGCACTCCCGATTTCTCACGCCCGGCCCTCTGGACCTGACGCGTCTTTTGGGCTTTGGCAAGCTCCGCCTTGATGTCGTCCATGCGGCTCTCGATGTGACGCCGGTCGGTCTCCAGCTTCTTCTCACCGGGACCTCTCGTACCGATGCCGCCTCCCAGCCTCGAAAGGGACCGTCCGAATCCCGTGAGCCTCGGCAGCCTGTACCGCAGCTGCGCCAGTTCCACCTGCAGCTTGCCCTCTCTCGAGGTGGCTCTTCCCGCAAAGATGTCGAGTATGAGGATGGTCCGGTCGATCACCCGCACCCCCACGGCGTCCTCCAGGTTTCGGATCTGCGCCCCCGTAAGTTCGCTGTCGAAGATGACGGTATCCGCCTCCATATTCTCGCAAAGCTGCGCCAGTTCCTCCACCTTGCCCTTGCCGATCAGGGTGGCGGTATTCGGCCGTTCGAGAGCCTGGATCATCTGTCCCAGCACCCGCACGCCGGCAGCCTCTGCAAGCCCCTCCAGCTCCTCCATGGACCTTGTGATGTCCTCTTTTAGCTGGAGCCCTACGAGTATGGCACTGTATTCTTCTTCTCTTATGATCTCGTTGTTATCGTTGAATTTCAGCATTTCATCTCCCGGACGCCGGGATCTCCCCCATGATGCGCCCATCTTCTACTCCTCAATATACTGCAAAATGCCTCCGCCCTAAAGCGGAGGCACTGTAGTTGTTATTGTCAGGATCGGAATGCTACCATTCCTTCTTGAGTTCTTCCTTGAGTTTCTTGTTGATGATCCTGATCCTCGTTCCCTTCATTCCCAGAGACTTCGACTCGATCACGCCGGCACTCTCCAGTTTCCTGAGGGCATTGACGATAACGGATCTTGTGATACCTGATCTGTCAGCGACCTTGCTGGCTACCAGCAGGCCTTCATTGCCTTCGAGTTCGGAGAAGATCTGCTGTACCGCCTCTGTCTCGGAATAGGACAGGGTACCGATCGCCATCTTGACCATGGCCATCTCGCGTTCTTCTGCTTCCTTCTCGATGGACTTCGTTCTCTGGATCTCCAGACCGATAACGGCTGCTCCGTATTCGCCGAGAACGAGATCTTCGTCTTCAAACTCCGGGCTGTACCTTGCCATCATCAGCGTTCCCCATCTCTTGCCGCCTCCAATGATAGGGATGATGGTGTGGAGTTTATCTGCTGTGTCAAAATCGTATTTCAGTATCTTGAGGATCTCATCTCCGTTGATATTCGGAACGGTCTCCTTGATCTTCAGGAGCTCTTCGTTGTACTCTTCGGGGAAGATCTCATTACCTGTTTCGGGGTCCTGTACTGCGGAACTGTCCTCCTGGATCTTATAGTTGACGCCGATAATCTGCCCATTATCGTTGGCGACATAGACGTTCGCATCCATAAGATCACTCAGGACTGCGCACATCTCGTCAAAAGAGAACTTACCCGTTGGACTCTCCGTCAGAAGCCAGTTCAGCTTCCTTACTTTATTAAGTATATCGCCCATTTTAAATATTCACCTCGTAATAGCAACTATATGTTTACTCAATTATTATACTTTGATTTGTGTGAATAGGCAAGACTTTTTAGACTTTTCTAAAAATTTCTCGAAATATAGACAATTATCATTTATTTGCTTTATATGGCCGTTTATCTCGCGCAGTTTCAACATTAGTTTGCTGTATTTTCTCATGTTTCCATAAAAAAACACTCTTTATCACGGCAAAGAGCGTATATTTATGCAAAACACGACGTATATCGGCCAAAAGCAAGCCCGGGCCGCGGCCCGGGCTCGATACCCTTACAGGATGTATTTATCCAGATCTTCTTCGTGGATCTTTTCTTCGAATTTGTCCTGCACGTACTGCTTGTCGATGACGATTTTTTCTTCATCGATGTCAGGAATGTTGAAGGAAATATCTTCGAGAAGCTTCTCCATGATGGTGTGGAGTCTTCTTGCTCCGATGTTTTCGGTCTGCTCGTTGAGCAGGAATGCCATCGTTGCGATCTCGTCTACCGCTTCATCGGTGAACTCGATGCTCACGCCCTCTGTCTCGAGAAGTGCTTTGTGCTGCTTGAGCAGAGCGTTCTCCGGGATGGTGAGGATCTTGACGAAGGTATCCTTGTCCAGGTTGCTGAGCTCTACGCGGATCGGGAAACGGCCCTGCAGTTCCGGGATCAGATCCGTAGGCTTCGCTGTGTGGAATGCACCTGCACCGATGAACAGGATGTGGTCTGTCTTGACCGGACCGTGCTTCGTATTGACGACGCTTCCTTCTACGATCGGCAGGATGTCTCTCTGGACACCTTCACGTGATACGTCAGCGCCGCTTCTGTATCCGGAGCCGGAAGCGATCTTATCGATCTCATCGATAAAGATGATGCCGTTCTGCTCGCAGTTTGCCAGAGCGTCCTCTTCCACCTGATCCATGTCGATGAGGTTCTGCGCTTCCTCTTCTCTCAGGATCTTGCGGGCATCCTTTACTTTGACCTTCTTGTTCTTCATCTTCTTCGGAGCCATGTCGCCGAAGATGTTGCCGATGGCGATGCTCATGCCTTCGTTGCCCATATCCAGCTGGTTCGTCTTCGGAGCATCCGTCACCTGGATCTCGATGTACTGCTCTTCGAGAAGTCCTTCACGCAGCTGCTGGCGGACCTGCTCTCTGGCAAGTTCCACGTCGCGGCCTTCCTCGGAATTCGCTTCCTTCTGCGCCTGCTGCTGCTCATACTGTTCCTTCTGTGTGAGGTAGCCGGTGTTGCCCAGGATGAAGTCAAATGGCCCTCTGTTGGTGTTTCCTGCCGGCTTCTTGTTCTTTCCCGGGATGATGGCTTCGATGATCTTCTCTTCTGCGATCTCGTCCGCGATGGAGTACTTCTCCTCCAGCATGGACTGCTTCGTGATGCGGATGGATGCCTCCATCAGGTCTCGGATCATGGAATCCACGTCTCTTCCGACGTAGCCGACTTCCGTGAACTTGGTAGCCTCCACCTTGACGAAAGGCGCGTCCATAAGCTTTGCGAGACGTCTTGCGATCTCCGTCTTACCGCAGCCGGTAGGTCCCATCATCAGGATGTTCTTCGGCGTGATCTCCTCTCTCATCTCGTCGGAGAGAAGGCTTCTTCTGTATCTGTTTCTCAGGGCGATGGCCACCATCTTCTTGGCCTCGTCCTGACCGATGATATATTTGTCCAGTTCTTCTACGATCTCTTTTGGAGTCATCTGATAAAGTTTGTTCGCCATGATGTACCTCCTATAATTTCTCCACCGTGATGTGGTCATTGGTGTATACGCAGATGGATGATGCGATCTCCAGGGACTTCTGAACGATCGTTGCTGCATCAAGATCTGTGTTGTTGTACAGGGCGTTTGCCGCAGCGTATGCGTAGTTACCGCCGGAACCGATGGCAACAAAAGGCTGGTCAGGTTCGATGACCTCACCGTTTCCCGAAATGACGAGAAGATCCTCTTTGTCCGCTACGATCATGAGAGCCTCGAGATTTCTCGTTGCCTTATCCGATCTCCAAAGCTGTGCCAGTGCAACGGCCGCGCGCTTGAGGTTACCACCGTGCTCGTCGAGTTTGCCTTCGAACTTTTCTGTCAGAGAGAAGGCGTCTGCAACGGATCCTGCGAAACCGGTAAGCACCGTGTTCTTGTAGATCTTCTTGACCTTCTTCGCACCGTTTTTCATGATGGCTGTCTCGCCCATGGTGACCTGCCCGTCACCGCCTATGCACACATCTCCGTCTTTTTTTACGGCGCAAATGGTGGTGGCATGAAATTCTATCATCGCTATTCCTCCTTATAATCGCATTCACGATTTGAACATTCGTATTTCTTGCCTTTGCCCGGCTTCTCCACGAGAAGAGATCCGCAGTCAGGACATTTCCTGTTCACCGGTTTGTTCCAGTACGCCTGATCGCAGTCAGGATAACCGCTGCATCCGTAGAAGATCCTGCCGCTTCTTCCGCGCTTCTGGACGATGTCCTTGCCGCACTTCGGGCACTTGACCCCGATGGTCTCGATGATCGGCTTCGTGTTCTTGCATTCCGGATAGCCGCTGCAGGCAGCGAATGTACCGAACCTGCCGTGCTTCTTGACCATAGGCCTTCCGCACTTCTCGCAAAGCTCGCCCGTAGGTTCCGGCTCGATGTCGACTCTTTCGATTTCTTTATCGGCTTTCTCAAGTTCTTCCTTGAAGCCGCCGTAGAAGTCACGGATGACGTTTTTCCATGGAACGTTCTCTACTTCGACGTCGTCCAGTCTTTGCTCCATCTGGGCGGTGAAGTCCGCATCCACGATCTCTTTGAAGTACTCGCTCATCATGTCTGTGACAATGAATCCCAGATCGGTCGGAACGAGGGACTTCTTCTCTTTCTTGACGTATCTGCGCTCGGTCAGCGTGGCGACGATCGGAGCGTAAGTACTCGGCCTTCCGATCTCCTTGTCTTCCAGTTCCTTGACCAGGCTCGCCTCGGTGAATCTGGCAGGCGGCTGGGTGAAGTTCTGCTCAGGATCTACGGAAGTCGCAGTGAGTTTCTCGCCCGCTTCCAGATCCGGCAGCAGTTTGTTCAGATCTGCGTCCTTGCCCGGCGGGTTGACCTTGAGGAATCCGTCGAACTGGAGCTTGTTGCCGCTGGCTCTAAAAGTATACCTGCCGTTATCGATGGCAGCGCTTCTCGCTTTGAAGGTAGCTGCAGCCATCTGGCTGGCAACGAATCGTATCCATATCAGTCTGTATAACTTGTATTGATCTTTTGTCAGAGAATCCTTGATCAGATCCGGCTCTAATTCCACCCGGGACGGCCTGATGGCTTCGTGCGCATCCTGGACGTCCTTCTTCCTGTTGGAATAGTAGTTGTTGCCGTAATAATTCTCTCCGTGGCGCGAGATGATATACTCTCTCGCTGCTGCTCTTGCTTCCTCGGAGATCCTCACGGAGTCCGTTCTGATGTAGGAGACGAGACCGATGGTCCCCTGCCCGGCAACGTCGATACCTTCGTAGAGCTGCTGAGCCACCATCATCGTCTTTCTTGATGTGAAATTGATCTTGTTGGCAGCATCCTGCTGGAGGCTGCTTGTGGTATATGGAGCAGCCGGTCTTCTGGAACGTTCTTTCTCTTCCATGGACTTGACGATGTACTCGCCCTTGCCGAGCTCATCCAGTACTGCGTCTGCGTGCTCCTTGTCAGGGATATTGATCTTCTTGCCATCGCACTCAGCGAGTTTGGCTGTGAATCCCTTGTCCTTATCAAAATCTGCCGTGATCGTCCAGTACTCTTCCGGTACGAAATTCCGGATGAGATTCTCCCTGTCGCAGATGATCTTCAGGGCTGCCGACTGTACGCGTCCTGCGCTGAGGCCCCTTCTGACCTTGCGCCAAAGAAGCGGACTGATCTGGTAACCTACCAGTCTGTCCAGGACTCTTCTGGCCTGCTGTGCGTCTACGAGGCTGATGTCGATCGGTCTCGGATTCTTGATGGCTTCCTTGACCGCCTTTGATGTGATCTCATTGAACACGATCCTGCACTTCGAGGATGCATCGA
Source organism: uncultured Bacillota bacterium (assembly GCA_946546075.1). Taxonomy (GTDB): domain Bacteria; phylum Bacillota; class Clostridia; order Peptostreptococcales; family Anaerovoracaceae; genus Lentihominibacter. Next base: position 6,212 of record CAMNNV010000059.1, read on the forward strand.
TCCCCAAAAGGAATGCCAGGTGCCATGAGATCGCTTCTCCTTCTCTATCCGGGTCGGTCGCGAGATACACTTTTGATGCGTTCTTCGCTTCCTTCTTGAGTTCTTTGATCAGTGCTCCCTTGCCCCTGATGGAAATGTACTGTGGCTCGAAGTCGTTCTCGATATCCACCCCGAGTTTGCTCTTCGGGAGATCTCGCACGTGTCCGACCGAAGCCATTACCTTGTATCTGCTTCCGAGGAATTTCCCTATTGTCTTGGCCTTTGATGGTGATTCTACGATTACTAAAGTTTTTTTAGCTGCCGCCATGGGAACTCCTTTCTTTTCCTACATTATATAACTGCAAACGTTCTACAGTTGTTGATTATATGTAGTTTTTTAGTATTTTGCAACGAAAATTTTTCCCATGTCGCTGAAGAGGACTCCTTTGAGCTCCATCACGGACAGCAGGGGCATCAGCTCGTAGACCCGCATCCCCGTCATCTTGCAAAGCTCGTCCGGGGTCATTTCCCCGTGCTCCGTGAGCAGCCCGTAGATCCTTTTTTCGTCCTCCGAAAAGATGCGTTCTTCCTCTTCTTCGGACACGACGCTGAGGGACAGTTTCTCCAGAAGGTCCCCCGGCGTCAGCACGATCTGGGCCCCGTCCTGGATCAGTTTGTTGCTCCCCAGGTTGTACTTGCTGTCGATGTTTCCCGGTACGGCATATACGTCCCGTCCCTGATCCATGGCGTGCTCCGCCGTGATCACGGCTCCCGAGCGCATCCCTGCCTGGACCACCACGGCGCAGGAGGACAGTCCGCTGATGATCCTGTTTCGCAGAGGGAAATGATAGGGCCTTGCTTCCGTCCCCGGCGGGTTTTCCGACACGACGAGCCCCGTCTCTATGATCTTCCTTCGCAGTTCCTCGTTGATGGGCGGGTAGCAAAGGTCAGGGCCGCATGCCAGCACGGCTATGGTATCGCCGCCGCTTCTCAGTGCTCCCTCGTGGGCACAGGTATCGATCCCTGCCGCCATGCCGCTGACGATGGTCACACCCCTCGATGCCACCTTCCCGGCAAGCTGTCTTGCGGTGTCTCTTCCGTACTGAGTCGTCTTGCGCGATCCCACCATGGCCACGCACCGGCTCCCCAGAAGTTCTGTC
>CAMNNV010000060.1 GCA_946546075.1 uncultured Bacillota bacterium
TGTCCCTCCACCAGCTGGCGAAAAGGGAAGCGGTAGGTGCGCCCTTCGATGAGCCCGTTTTCACTGACCAGGTCCGTGCTCTTGAGGCCGACCCGGATGATCTTGATCCCGGCACCATCCAGGATCTGATACATGTCCTTCGTGATGGATACCGCCTCATCCTGAGAAAGGGGAGTGTATTCTCCTCTGCGGAGCATATTCTCAAGCTCCGTGTCGTTGATGACCACCGTGGGATAAAGACGCGCGATGGACGGAGCCATGCGCACCGCTTCCTTTGCAGAAAAAATGCAGCTTTCGCGGCTGTCCTTCGGAAGGCCGATCATGAGCTGGATCCCAAGCTCGAAGCCGCGGGCTTTGATGAGCTCGCATGCTCTGTAGATATCCTCTGCGCTGTGGCCTCTGTTGGAAGCCAGGAGCACGGCAGGGTCAAAGGACTGGACGCCCAGTTCGATGACATCCACCTGATGTGCGGCCAGGTTGTCCAGGATCGCATCGTCGATGTAGTCGGGCCGTGTGGACATGTGGATCTTGTGGATGAGCCCGGATCTTTTGTACTCCACAGCGATGTCGAGATACCGGTTCTGCTCCGGTATCGTAAGCCCCGTGAAACTCCCGCCAAAAAACGCCAGCTCGATGGTCTCTACCCGGCTGTTTCGCAGTGTCGAAAGGTATTGAGTTACTGTTTTTCTGACATCATCCTCCGTGACTGCCTGCTGGCGTGCCGTTATGATCTTCTGGTTGCAGAAGACGCAGTCATTGGGGCAGCCCAGATGAGGTATGAATACAGGTATGATCGCATGCTTTTTCATATGTAATATCATACCATATCTTCGTTGAACTGGCCTAAAATACTTGTTACAATGTAGATGGCAACATATGGAGGGGAAAAATGGCATCGAAGAAGAGAAACAACACGAAACTGCTGCTCATCGCCGTCATACTTCTGGCGTTCATCACTGCGCTTCCGATAGCGTATCTTTTTATGTTTTATTCCGAGAACTACACGCTGGAACTGACAGGACCGGAGGAGATGACGCTAAATCTCAACAGCGTCTATGAGGAGCCGGGGGCGACCGCAAAGGTTTCCGGACGGGATGCGACGGGAGATATCGCCGTTTCAGGAGAGGTGGACACCCATACACCGGGGACGTACGAGATCACCTATTCCGTGGACAATATGTCAAAAGTGCGCACGGTGAAAGTCGGGAGCACCATGGATCCTGTGCTGGAGCTCAAAGGCAAGACCGACATCAAGACGAAGCTGGGAGAGAAATGGGAAGACAAAGGATTCACGGCGACGGATGATGACGGTACGGATCTGACGGATCAGGTGAAGGTGGATACGTCGGGTCTGAACAAGGCAGGCAAGTGTGAGGTCACCTATACGGTGAAAGATCCGTCCGGCAACGTCACGAGACTCAGCAGAAACGTTGAGGTGGAAGCCAATACGAATTACGACACGCCGGGTCTTCCGATCTGCATGTTCCACTATGTGTATGATGAGAACGATCCTCCGGAGGATCTCCACAAAAGATACGGCAACTACATCTCCGCGCAGGCTCTCGAAGAGGAGCTGAACTGGCTCGTGTCAGAGAATTACTATTTCCCGACGTGGGATGAAGTGCGGGCCTATATAGATGGAGAACTTCTCCTCCCGGACAAAAGCGTGGTGCTGACATTCGATGACGGTGCCATGAGCTTCCTGGACGTGGGCATACCGGTGCTCGAGAAGTGCAAAACACCGGCCACGAGCTTCCTCATCACGAAGAACAAGGGAGCCGAGAAGGTGCAGAAGTATGCCAGCAAATACGTGGATTATGAGTCCCACAGCCACGACATGCACAGAAGCGGCGGCAATGTGGGCCACGGCGGCATATTCACAGCACTGCCAACAGATCAGGCTGTAGCAGACCTCAAAAAATCAATAGAGATATGCGGCAGCGGTAAGGCATTCGCATATCCTTTCGGTGATTACAACGAGGCGACCCATGCCGCCATCGAAGAAGCAGGTTTCAAGTGCGCTGTCACCACCCAGCCGGGCAAAGCAAGACCGGGAGACGATCCGCTGCTGCTTCCAAGACAGAGGATGGTGCTGGATCAGACGCTGCAGTATTTCCAGAACAAGGTCCAGCCACCGCAGAGCGCTACTCCTGCGGCTGATACGCAAACAGAATAGAGCCGATATCCTCGAGGGGATACCCCTTGAAATCGATGATATCTACATCGCGGTCTTTCGCAAAGGCCGCGATTTTTTCGTGGTCCGGGTGTGTTGCGAGATCACCGTTGAAAATGAGAGCAGGGCTTCCGTTCACAAGGATGTTCCCCGCACAGCCTGCGAAAAAACCGAACGGGAATCCCGGGAGTATCACGTGCTCCGGCTCTATGGTGAGGACTTCTGCGCCCGCCTCCGTCAGGGCCTTTGCCATGCCCATGTCCGATGTGATGAAAGACGAGTCCGTAACGGGCAGGCAGCTGCAGCGGGAATACCCCTGGCGCACGAATACCGTTTCGAGGCCGGCACCCATGGCTTTGCCGAGAAGATCCACATCGGTGATCCTGGTGTTGTGGATGAAGTATCTGCCCGTGCACACAGCGTTATACACCGCATCATCGGGATACACTTCGCCCGGGATGGAGCGTCCGCCGATGAAGATGCGTGCATTCTTTGCGAGGCCCATCTGGCACATATAGAGATCGGCGTGGGTCCGGATGCGTTCGTCCACGGAGCTTCCGGCACCATCGACCCTGTGGATCTCAAAGCCGTGCTCCGTCAGGAAATTTATGAGGGGCGTGATCGCCCTGTTTGAAATGTATATCTTGTTCATCTCTTCTTTCGGGATCCTTTCACATTATTTATCTATCTGCAAAAAGCTTCTCGATCGGTATCGTTTCGACTCTCGGGTCGGTTTGCTGGAAGACCCATTTTGTTACGCCGCTAAGTGAGAAAATAAGATATTTTTTTATCGTGTAAGGCTGGAGGAGTCTGCCGCGATCCATAAGCGTTTCATACTCTTCCTTTCCGAAAGAAGAGGTTTTGAATTTACATTCCCCGATGACGGCTGTCTTGCTTACGGTATCGATACCGACGACATCGATATCGGCAGGGCATTTCCTTACGGGATCGTTACCTCTCCATTTTCCGACCTGTGTAATAGTGGTGCCGTATTCTCCTGTGATCCCGGATCGAAATACATACTCCTGGCAGATAGATTCAAATACGAGACCCATGTAATCGTGGAGAAATGGTTCGACAGTATTATTGTAATACTGCTGCCCGTATCCTCGCTCGATAGCCATACTGGCTTTTGAAACAAAACGGAACCAGAATCCGAACATACCATCCATGAGAAGATATTGTGACAATTTTTTGTTCTTCTCATTGAGAATCGGAATGTCACGCCTGATTATCCTTACGGCTTCCAGTTTCTTTAATGCCTGTGAGATTTTTGGCGTATCGAATCCCGTTTTTGAAGCGATCTCATTCATTTTTGTATAGCCATTGCCGATGGCATTCAAAATGGCGAAGTAAAGAGGAACATCTCTGAACTCCTGTCGAAGCAGGTTCTTCGGTTCTTCATAAAAATATCCAGACGCATCAAAAAACTGGTTTAATATATTTTCTTTAAGAGATAGAGCAGGATCAATAGATGCCAGATACTTTGGTATTCCTCCGGTGATCCCATACAGCATTGCTTTTTCTTCGACAGAATAATCAGGGGTAAAGTACGACGATGTCAGATAATCAAACGGATGCAGATCCATCTGCCCGGTACGCCTCCCGAATAGTGGTGATTTCTCACCGAGAACGTTCTCTTCCATAAAGGTGATCGATGAACCACAAAGAACAAGCATTATATTAAGGCTTTTCCATTCGTGATCTATCTCGCGCTGTAATACGGAGGCTATTTCCGTTGCACTTTCTGCGATGTATGGGTACTCATCGATGATGATCAGGTGCTTACAGCCGGTTTTGTCTGCTTTCACCTTTGATGTTATATAGCCAAAAACATCAGCATAGCTCCTAAACCTTACGCCTTCATTTCCAGGATCGTAATGTGAAAAGACTGTGCTTCCCAGTTCATGCAGATTTTCATCGTCTTTGCTCTCTATACCTGTGTAAAAAAGAGGATGTTTTCCTTTGGAAAATTCACCAAGCAAAGTCGTTTTGCCAACTCTCCTCCGACCATACATGATCAGCATCTCAAAACCGCTACTTTGGTACATTCTTTCAAGAACCGCTAGTTCCTTCTTTCTTCCAATGAATCTCATGATCTCACCCGTGCATTACTAATGTGTAGATTACTTATGTATACATTAGTATAATACTGTTCTTCTATTTCGTCAACACTTAGTAAAAGATAATGAAACAAATGATAAGAAGGCAAGAGACTGGCGATCCTCGTCAAAACAAACGTAGAACATTATATGGTATAATAACGGAGGGAGGAATGATAATGGTACACATCGGCAACAGCTGGGACGAGATCCTGGCGGATGAATTCAAGAAGGAATACTATCTGAAGCTGCGTGAGTTTCTGAAGGATGAATATAGAAATCAGGTGATACACCCGGATATGTACAGCATCTTCAATGCCTTCAAATATACAGCGTATGAGGATGTGAAAGTGGTGATCCTGGGGCAGGATCCGTACCACCAGCCGGGGCAGGCCCACGGGCTCTGTTTCAGCGTGAACAAAGGCGTGCGCATCCCGCCGTCCCTTGTGAATATATACAAAGAACTGCAGGATGACCTCGGCATCCAGCCGCCGTCTCACGGCTATCTTGAGAGCTGGGCAAGAAACGGCGTGCTGCTGCTCAACGCGGTGCTGACGGTCAGAGACAGTCAGGCCAATTCCCACAAGGGAAAAGGATGGGAGATCTTCACCGACAGGGTGATCGAACTTCTCAATGAACGGGAAGATCCCATGGTCTTCATACTCTGGGGGAGCAATGCCCAGAAGAAGGCGGAGCTCATAGATGAGAGGAAACACTGCATCATAAAAGGTGTGCATCCAAGTCCATTGTCTGCACACCGTGGTTTCTTCGGAGGAAGATATTTCTCGAGAGCGAATGCCTTTCTCGAGCTCATGGGAAGTACGCCTGTGGACTGGCGCATCCCTGAATAATGTTATAAGCTGTCGATTTCAGGCTCTACGTGATAAAGGTCGCGGAGAGCCTCATATTCTTTTTGGGCCTTTTCACAGGAAGCTGCGGACTTGTCCGGATCCAGCACGGCGCGCATCATGATGTTCTTTGATGTGTGCTCCAGAGATGTGAACTCGATCATGTCCACATCGTAGCCGCGGGACTCGAGCTTCAGTCCGCGAAGGCCGTCTGTCAGAAGTTCCGTGAATTTGTCTTTGATGATCCCGTGCTTGAGCATTGGCTGCTGTACGGGATCTTTGATCTGTGAGAAAAGCTGATGCTGGCAGCACGGTACGCTGAGGATCACGCTGCTTCCCCAGCCAACTGCGTTGATCAGTGCGTAGTCGGTAGCCGTATCGCAGGCGTGGAGCGTCACCACCATGTCGGCGCCGTCGCTTTTGTAGTCTGCGATGTCGCCGGTGAGGAACTTCAGACCGTCGTAGCCGAGTTCCTTTGCGACTTTGCTGCAAAAGTTTATGACGTCTTGCTTCAGATCGAGACCGACGATCTCTACATCGCGGCCCTGGAGGACTTTGAGATAGTAGTAGAGGCCGAAGGTGAGGTAGCTCTTGCCGCAGCCGAAGTCGATGATGCGAAGTGTCCTGCCCTGGGGCAGTGCATCCAGCGCATCGTCCGCGATCTCCAGGAATCGGTTGATCTGGCGGAACTTGGCGTAGTGCTTGTCGAATACGCGGCCGTCTTCACCCATGACGCCCAGCTTGATGAGAAAATCGCAGGGCCTTCCGTCTTCGATGATGTAGTGCTTTTTCCTGTTGTGCTCAAGCCCTGGCGCCTGTCTGCGCTTTTCTGCCGCCTTCCTGGTGATGCGCGGCCGGTCCGGCTTCGAGGCCAGCACCTGGATGTCCTCGGTCTCCGTCAGGATGTTGATCTGCTTGAAATCGTTTCGCACCAGATCCATGGCGAAATCCACCGCATCGTAGTAGGAAATGTTCTTGTGGGTCACCTTCTTTTCGTACTGGAATTCCGCCTGATACATGACCTCGCTGCGGATCATCACCTGCCGCATGGTGACACGTTTATATTCGATGGACTTGCGCCGTTTATCTGCGAAAACTACTCTCACCAGCTCCGGATCTTCCAGAACTTCCAGGAGTAGCTGATTGATTTTATACATAACTTTTCTCCCTTGTATTATCTTACAGAATAATATATCATATTTTACGTATGTGTGTCTGAGAAATCGGGCAAAGGTAAGGAGTTTAGAGAAATGAGTATAGATAACAGAAAACTGGAAAAGACACCGGAAGAAAGAAGTAAGATCATCGTCCGCACCAGTATCATCGGGATCCTGGTAAACATCCTTCTGGCGGCCTTCAAAGCCGTGGTAGGACTGCTGTCAAATTCCATCGCCATCGTGCTGGATGCGGTGAACAACCTGAGCGACGCTCTGTCGTCCGTGGTCACGATACTGGGAACGAAACTGGCCAACAGACGGCCGGACAAGAAGCACCCTCTGGGCCATGGAAGGATCGAATATCTCAGTGCCATGATCGTGTCCGCCCTTGTCATCTATGCAGGCATCACGGCCATGGTGGAATCGGTGAAAAAACTGATCGATCCGCAGACGCCGGACTACTCCACAGTGACACACGTCATCGTAGCGGCTGCAGTGGTAGCAAAGATCGTGCTGGGACAGTACGTCAAGCGCACCGGTATCCGCGTCAACTCCGGTGCTCTCACAGCGTCGGGACAGGACGCATTCTTCGATGCAGTGCTTTCCTTCGTCGTTCTGGTATCGGCGATCATATACATCGCGACGGGCTTCAGCCTTGAGGCATACGTCAGCATCGCCATCTCCATATTCATCATCAAGGCAGGTCTGGAGATGCTCCTTGAAACGGTAGATGAGATCCTTGGCAAGCGCGTGGATGCAGACTACCTCGGTCAGATCAAGCAGACCATCTGCGAACACCCGATGGTCAGCGGTGCATACGACCTGATTTTGCACAGTTACGGCCCGGACAGATACGTGGGATCCGTCCACGTTGAGATCCCGGACACCATGACGGCGAATGATATCGAC
>CAMNNV010000061.1 GCA_946546075.1 uncultured Bacillota bacterium
ATTATCAACACGCTTGATATCATAACGAAAAAGAGAAACGGAAGTGCTCTGGATCATGATGAGATCGAATATCTGATCAATGGATATACCAGAGGCGAGATCCCTGACTATCAGATGTCAGCATTTCTCATGGCAGTATATTTTCAGGGGATGACAAAAGAAGAGACGGTGTCTCTGACGAAGATCATGCGCGATTCCGGAGATGTGGCTGACCTGAGCCAGATAAAAGGGATCAAGGTGGACAAACACAGCACAGGCGGTGTGGGTGATAAGACGACTCTGATCGTAGGTCCTGCAGCAGCAGCCTGCGGAGTGCCTATCGCCAAGATGAGCGGACGAGGCCTCGGCTTTACCGGCGGTACGGTAGACAAGCTGGAAGCCATACCGGGATACAGGACGAGCCTTGATCGTGATGAATTCACAAAACAGGTCAATGAAGTGGGTATATCCCTCATCGGACAGACGGGGAGCATAGCGCCTGCAGACAAGAAAATCTATGCACTGAGAGATGTGACCGCAACTGTAGAGAACATGAGTCTCATCACTTCCAGCATCATGAGCAAGAAACTCGCATCGGGCTCCGATGCCATCGTTCTTGATGTCAAATGCGGACGCGGTGCCTTCATGAAGGACGAAGAGTCTGCTGCAGAACTGGCATCTCTGATGGTGGAGATCGGCAAAGCTTCCGGCAAGAAAACCATGGCGCTGATCACGGATATGGATCAGCCTCTGGGAAAAGCAGTGGGTAACACCCTTGAGGTGATCGAAGCGATCGACACATTAAAATCAAAAGGTCCGGAAGACATTACGGAACTGAGCATCGAGCTTGCCGCAATGATGATCTTCGCAGGGGAGAAGGCACCGGATCTGGAAACAGCCAGAGAAATGGCCGCCGATGCCATCCGTTCAGGGGCGGCTCTCGATAAACTGAGGAATCTGATTTCGGCACAGGGAGGAGACCCTCGCGTCGTAGATGACTATTCACTGCTTCCTCAGTCAGATGGTGTGTATGAAGTCATCTCGGATGAAGAGGGGTACATCGAGCAGATCGATGCCATGACGATCGGAGTGGCGTCTCAGCATACAGGTGCAGGAAGGGCCAAAAAGGAAGACAGCATTGATCCGGGCGCAGGGATCGTCCTGGAAGTCAAAACAGGCGATAAAGTCAATAAAGGCGACAGATTGGCCCTGATTTATACATCAAAAGATGATGTGGCACCGATAATTGAAGAGGTTAGAGCAGGTTTTATTGTTTCTGAGAACAAAAAAGCGATTAATCGTTTGATAAAGCAATGTATTTTGTAGTATATTGTATATGCAAATCATAATATTACAATGGCAGTAATGAGAATAGCAGCTAAGGGGGGTAATATATGAACATAAAGAAAACAAGAGAAGCTATTCTGGATAGTTCAATAGAAATCTTTAACGAGAAGAAGACGTCAAAGGTCAGCACAGTGCAGATAGCGGATTACATGGGGATTAGTCCCGGCAATCTGTATTACTATTTTCACAACAAAGAAGAAATCGTAAGGTGCATCTGGCATGAACGTATCATGAAGGATCTCGATGAAACGAGGAATCACCCGCTTGAACTATCGGATGGGCAGGATCTTGTAAGGATGCTGATTGTTCTGATCGATCATATCAGCAAGTATTATTTCTTCTATTCCGAGATATCAACACTTCTGCACAATGACGATAAACTGGCAGAAGAGATGATCGAAGTCAAAAGAAATAATCTCCACAATCTTTATGCTTTTGTGCAGCGCATTTGTGATGATGGCCTGTTTGAACTGAAGGACGAGCATGAAATGATGTGGGCATCTGACAATATCAATGCAATGATCTGCAAAGTTTTCTGCGGGAACTTCTCATTCTCTCTTGAAATCGAGGATAAGAGCGCACGCAAAGAAGTATTTCTCGTGAACATCCTCAGGAATATGAAACCTTACTGCACAGAGGCGTGCTGGACGCAGGTCATTCAGCAGTTAAAGGATGAAAATGTGGATCTTGAACATAATACGGATCTGCTCGTATCTCAATTCGTAGGATAATAAAATAGGAATAACCAAGAAGAACGTTGCGAAAGGCGGCGTTCTTTTTTAGCATATAAAAGGTGATAACGTTGACTTTTCAACGTTTTGATGGTAAAATCAAAAAGAATTAGAGCGTTATTCAAGAGAAAAAATGCGTCAAAATATAGATTAACGGAGCGTTTATTATGTCAACTTACAGCGTGACAAAAAAGAATAAGCTGATCTGCGAGATCCTGGTGATCGTGATGCTCGCCGTAGCCTTTGCGGGATTCAGTCTTTTAAATGCTTCCAGCACATATGCTCTGTCAAATGTCCTCAAGGTAACAGCATCCAGTCTGACAGTTCGCTCAGATGCAGGAACCAACTATAAGAAGGTCGGATCCCTGAAGAAGGGCACGTATAAGGTCATCAAAGGATCCAAGAAAGACAAGAAAGGTGTTGTCTGGTATAAGGTCAAAGCCGGTTCCAAGAAAGGATATGTAAGTTCCAAGTATGTTAACGTAATCAAAATATCGGTAACTAAAGTATCGGATCTCAAAGGCAAGGTCAATACCACAAGCGGCAGTCTTACAGCGAGAAAAGGTCCAGGAACCCTGTATGGCAAAGCCGGTTCATTGAAGAAAGGCAAGACATTTACCATCACAGGTAAAGCGAAAGATGTCAAAGGAGTCTGGTGGTACAGGCTCAAGCTCGACGGTAAGGACGTTTTCATGTCATCAAAATACGTTAAGACGACAAAGATAGCCACAACGACGAAGGCGACAAGTTCTTCATCTTCGTCATCATCATCATCTTCTTCCTCGTCATCCTCGACATCTTCAAAGGCTACCAGCTCCTCTTCGTCCACAACGAAATCCACGACAACGACGAAGGCCACAACCACGACTGCTGCCTATACATTTACCATCGGCACTGTGAAGACCTCATCCACACTCAATGTAAGGAGCGGGGCGGGCACCAGCTACGGTACACTCGGCAGCCTGTCAAATGGTGCGGTAGTCAACATCAAAGGCTCGGCGAAAGCCTCGAATGGTGTCACCTGGTATAAGATCGATTTCAATTCGAAGACAGGATATATCTGTGCTTCCTACGTAACGACAAAAAAAGTCACATCGGATCAGGCATTTGAAACGGAGATGAAGAATCAGGGATTCCCGGACAGCTATAAGCCGGGGCTCAGACTTCTGCATGCAATGCATCCGAAGTGGAAGATCAAGGGCTATAAAGTAGGTCTTTCCTGGAGCAGTGCGCTTTCTGCCCAGACAAAGAGCCTTGGTGTCAACCTCGTCAGCAGTTCCGAACCGACATCCTACCGTTCCACTGCCAGCGGATCCTATAATTCCAAAACAAAGAAATGGACGAAGTTCGACGGCAGCTGGTATGCAGCAAACAAGACGGTCGTGGCATACTACATGGATCCGAGAAACTTCCTGGATGAAAACGGGATTTATCAGTTCATGACACATAAATACGATTCATCCTCACAGAACGCAACGACAGTCAGGGCTGTAGTCAAAGGCTCATTCATGGAAACGAGAGCGACCGGCGACTCTACCTACCCGAAATACCCGGAACTCATCAATGCGGCAGGAAAGGCGGCAGGAGTCAACCCGAATGTCATTGCTGCGATGATCTATCAGGAACAGGGCAGCAAAGGCAGCAGCGGACTCATTTCGGGCACCTATTCCGGATATAAAGGCTATTACAATTTCTTCAACATCGGTGCTTATACCACATCTTCTATGACAGCCGTCCAGAGAGGACTGTGGTATGCGAAGCAGTCAGGTAGTTACGGCAGACCATGGAACAGCGTCTATAAGTCCATCAAGGGCGGCGCCAGCTTCTATGCGACCAACTATGTCAACGCGAAGCAGGATACATACTACTACAAGAAATTCAATGTCAAGAACGGTGCATCAAAGATCGGGACACATCAGTACATGACGTACGTAGCAGCCGCCGCCAAAGAAGGAAATCTGCTCAAGAAAGCTTTTCAGGGCAATTCGACACATGCGGCAGTTATCGAGATCCCGATTTACACAAGCATGCCTTCTGCTGCATGCAAATTGCCATAGGAGGTGACATAGATGATATCGACTATAGTAAACAGACGGTCTCTCTTTAAGATCATCGCGGCTTTTATGATGAGCATGATGCTTTGCATATCCATGAGCGTCGTGGATTCCTACGCCGATGTGAATATCAAGGTGAAGGGTGCATCCGATCTCCAAAAGGGTGCGGGCTACACGGTCACCGTCGTGTTCTCGGGAGATGATCTGGGACGCGTAGACGGCCAGGCGACTTACGACACTTCCAAGCTGAGTTACGTTTCAGGAGGAAGCAGCTCCGGCGATAACGGATATATCGAACTAAAGGAAGCAGGTACCGGTGAGGACATCACCTTCAAACTCAAATTCAAAGCGATCGGAGCCGGCAGCACGGATATCAAGATCACCACGAATGGAGTATATAATCTTGAAGAAGAGATGATCGGCACGCCGTCATCCTCACAGTCTGTCGATATCGCAGAGGAGGATGTGACGGAACCGGAAGAAGAAACGACAGAGACGACTGAGGCAGAAACCTCATCCGATATCCAGGATGAGCAGACTACCGAGGCAACGGCAGATCCGGCAGCAGATCCCGCAGACGGGATACCGGGAATACTTAAGATCATCTTCGGGATCGCAGCAGCGGCACTTCTGGCACTGATCATCGTGATCATCGTGAGTCTCACGAAGAAAAAAAGGAAACATTAAAACGAATGGCTAAAACGAATGGCTGACACATCCAGGTGCCAGCCATTTTTTATTATTTGAGATTTTCGGGGTTCAGTCCTTTGAGTTCGTCGATCACGAACAGACCGTCTTTTCGTATCAGTACATCGTCAAAGTAGATCTCTCCGCCGCCGTATTCGGGACGCTGTATATTCACAAGATCCCAGTGTACGGCTGATTTGTTGCCGTTCGGGGCATCTTCATAGGATGCTCCCGGTGTGAGGTGGAAGCTTCCGCATATTTTCTCATCGAAGAGGGTGTCCTTCATCGGGTCAAGGATGTAAGGGTTCACGCCGAGTGCGAATTCACCGAAATATCTGGCGCTTTCGTCTGTATCGAGAAACTTGTTGATGCGGTCGTTGTCATTGCAAGTGGCCTTGATGATCTTGCCGTCTTTGATCTCGAACACGATGTTCTCATAGGTGAAGCCCTGTTCCTCGGAAGGCGTGTTATAGGAGATGATGCCGTTCATGGACTCTCGTACCGGGGCAGTATATACTTCGCCGTCCGGGATGTTGCACTCGCCGTCACATTTGATGGCCGGGATCCCTTTGATTGAGAAGGTAAGGTCTGTGCCGGGGCCCGTGATATGCACCTTATCCGTGCTCTCCATGAGTTCCACGAGAGGATCCATCGCCTTGCTCATTTTGCCGTAATCAAGGGTGCATACGTCGTAATAGAAGTCTTCGAATGCTTCAAGGCTCGTGCCTGCAAGCTGAGCCATAGCATAATTAGGATATCTGAGCACGACCCATTTCGTGTTGTCCACACGCCAGTCCAGAGTAGGTCCTGTCAGTTTGTAATACATGTTCAGTTTATCGCCGGGAACGTCTGCAAGTTCAGAAGAATTATTGCTTCCGCGGACCGCGATATAGCACTGCATTCCTTTCATTTTCATGAGGCTGCATTCGTTCATGAAACGCACCTGTTCTTCGCTGCATCCGAGAAGGATCTCCCTTGTGATAGAGGAGTCCCGTATCTCTGCGAAAGGCAGGCCGCCGGCTTTGTATACGTCTTTGATCAGCTGCCTTGCGAGGGCTTTCGTGTCTTCACCTTCGTAGTCGATCAGCACCTTTTCTCCGGGCTGTACGCGGCAGGAATAATTGACAAGAAGGTCTGATAATTTCCTTATTCTTTCGTCCATAAATTCACCTGGCTTTCTTAAAAATCTATGGCTATTATACTACGATTATGATATTTTTAGTAGTGAAGAGGTGTACGGTATGAAGCATTATTTCATTATGAATCCCGTTTCCGGTCACAAGCATGCCAGAGAGAGATTCCTACGAGAAATGACCGACCTGGAGACCAATTACGAACTGATTTTTACAACAAAAAAAGGCGATGCCAGAGCCTTCTCTGAGGACATCGCAAAGAGTGCTGAGAAGCGAGATGAGCACGTGCGGATCTTTGCGTGCGGCGGTGACGGAACGATACACGATGTCGTCAACGGTGCATGGGGGTGCTTAAACGTGGAAATCGGCTGCATCCCTTTGGGAACGGGCAACGATTTCATCCGGAATTTCGGCAAAAAGTCGGAGTTTACAGATCTGGAGACGTATCTCGACGGACCGTCCGTTTACTGCGATACCATCGGATATGAAGCCTCAAACGAGGGCGTCGTGACAACAGGGCACTGCGTGAACATGGTCAATATCGGTCTGGACTGCAATATCGTAGACACCACAGATTCGATAAAAAAACTCCCGCTGGTCAATGGGTCCGCAGCGTATCTGGCTGCCGTCTTCGTGAATCTGATCAAGAAAAAAGGAGAGAACCTCAAGATCGATTACGACGGAAGATATCTTCACGACGGCAAGCTTCTTCTTATATCGATCGCTAACGGATGCTTCTGCGGGGGAGGTATCAAAGGTCTGCCAAAAGCATCGACGGATGACGGGCTCATGGATGTGAGTCTCGTTCGCAATGTATCCCGTACGGATTTTATACGGCTGTTCCCGAAGTACTCCAAAGGCACGCACCTCACGGACAAGACGCTGATCAGGAAGAACATGCTCAGGTACACGAAAGAAAACCGCCTCAGCATAGATACGAACAAAAAACATTTTAAACTCTGTATCGACGGCGAGATCAGCACCCAGCAAAGTGCAACTTTCACCATCGAACCACATGCCTTCCGATTCATCGTCCCGCCGGGGAAGAAATAGAAGGCACTTGAACAGCGAGTCGATTTCATGTATACTAATGAACGTTGAGCCGCCATGGCTATACCTGCATCAACCAAAAGATGCAGGCAGCGATCATACGGAAGCGTATCGAAGTGGTCATAACGAGCCGCACTCGAAATGCGGTTGTCCTCCGGGGCACGTGGGTTCGAATCCCACCGCTTCCGCCAAAT
>CAMNNV010000062.1 GCA_946546075.1 uncultured Bacillota bacterium
CTCTACGACCGCATCAACCGGCGGGTGGACCTTCTCATCGAGGCCGGACTCGTAGAAGAGGTGAAAAAGCTTCGCGATATGGGGCTGACTCCTTCGGATATCTCCATGAAGGGGATAGGATACAAAGAGATCATGGCTTACCTCGACGGGGAATGCGATCTGGAAACGGCCATTGATACCGTGAAAAAAAACACACGCCACTATGCCAAAAAACAGTTAACCTGGTATAGGAGATATGATAAAATTTATTGGTTGGATATTTCTACGTATGAGAATGACGAGATGGCTGTAGAGGTGCTGATCCATTGGCTCAGGGAAAGAATATAAAACTTCATAACAAGAGCAATAAGCCCGACAACGTCGTACTCAAGGAGCATCAGATCGAAGAAAAATGCAAAGAGATCGAAGTGTTGCTCCCGAATTTCATGCGCGGTTTTTTCTCGTATCTCAGAGGCAACGTTCTTCCGAGGACGAGATACGAATATCTGAGAGATATCATCTTCTTCTGCCGGTACCTCATCAGTGAGACGGGTCTTACCGAGGCGGATTCGCCTAAGGAGATCAAGCTGGCGGAATTCGACCGCATCAAGGCGGTGGATGTGAACATGTTCATCGACTACTGCCGCAAGTACAGCGTGGAAGAAGAAAACCAGATCGTCGTTTACGAAAACGGCAACAAGACGCTGGCCAGGAAGAAATCATCCCTGTCTGTGCTCTTCAAACAGCTCTACAGAGACGATCTTCTTTCCAAGAATATCACCGACGGATTCGACCCCATCCGGGTCCCTAAAGCAGGGGAGAGGGAGATCAAAGCCCTCCAGGATGATGAGGTCATGATCATGCTGGATGCCGTCTCATCCGGGACCGGTCTTACGCCGAAGGAGAAATCCTTCTGGGAGAAGACAAAGAAGAGGGACAAAGCGATCCTCGTTCTGTTCCTGACCTACGGCCTGAGATTATTCGAGCTGCAGCAGCTGAACGTCTCCTCTTTTAATTTCTCGAGAGGGGAGTTCAAGATCTACAGGAAGCGTGACAAGGAGGCTGTGATGCCTCTCAACATATCAGCTACCGAAGTCGTTCTGGATTACATCAACAACGAGCGAAAAGATGACAGCGAACTTGCAGAAGAACACCGAGATGCGCTGTTCCTGTCACTTCAGGGCAAACGGATGACGGAACGTCAGATCCGGGAGCTGGTCAAGAAATATACATCCATCGGACTCGGTTCTTCCAGAAAGGAAGGATACAGTCCGCATAAACTTAGAGCAACGGCTGCAACGAGCCTCATCGGAAGAGGCAATTCGATTTATGACGTACAGGAGTTGCTGGATCACGAACAAGTTACCACGACACAACTTTATGCAGCCCACAAGATGAATGTCAAACGTGATCTGGTAAAAGACATGGAATGGGAAGTCGAAAGAAAGGAGAACAAGTAGCATGAAGAAGATAACTGTAATAGCAGTTACTCTTGTCTTTGTTCTGACAACATTATTTGCACCGGCATCAGTATTTGCTGAGGACTGGGTACCGATCAAGTCTGTTGACATATCATGGTTCGATTACAATAAGGTCAAGAAGACATACAAGATCGAGAACGAGGCACAGCTGCGCGGTCTTGCAAGTCTCGTAGACGAAGAACAGAACTACTGGAAACCGAATCACACAGAAGACTTCGAAGGTGTGGAATTCATCCTGGAGAAGGATATCAAGCTGAAGAACAGATGGACGCCGATCGGCCTGAGCAGCGCCGCTCCGTTCAAAGGCGTCTTCAACGGCAACGGCCATAAGATCACGAACCTCATCGTGTATCCGGACTACGAATACGTAGGACTTTTTGGCAGCCTCGCAGGAGAAGTCAAGGATCTTACAGTAGACGGCACCATCGTTTCCTACTATCCGAATACGGGAAGCATCGCCGGCAGCCTCGAGCGCGGCGGAACGATCAGCAAATGCACATCCACGGTCACCGTTCAGGGAAAAGAGATGTCCGGCGGTATCGCAGGGCAGAACCGAGGCGGGAGCATCGATCACTGCATGAACTACGGCACCATATCCGGCACTTTTGATGTGGGCGGCATCTGCGGAGAGAATTTCGGCGGCATGATCGCGAAATCAGGCAACCACGGCGAAGTCTACACCACAGAGAGAAACATCGGTACGTACGGTACCGGCGGTGTCGCAGGCAGAAGCGTCGGCGGCAATTCCAGCATCACCGATTGCTACAACAAAGGCAGGATCACTTCCGCAACCGAGACGACAGGCGGCATCACAGGATATATGAACGCCAGAGGCGCGAAACTGATCGACTGCTACAACACAGGCGACCTCGTAGTCAAAGCACCGGAAAAGGGCAACAAGAAAACGAAGTCCTATCTGGGAGGCATCGTCGGGAGCATGGGTAACGGAGGCATCCAGGTAGCCAACTGCTACAACATGGGCAATTCCCACGGAGCAGATGTTTCCGGCGGCATCATCGGTTCCTACTACGATGATAACGGGATCCGGCCATCGAGGAATATCGACAACAATTACTACATCAGTACAGATTTCAAATACGGCATCGGAAGCACATCAAGCGGCAAGGGTGCTAACATCCAGAACTGCGCAACCGGCATTTCCCTCGGAAGTCTCAGCACCTACGCACCGAAGCTCAGCGACAGTTACATGAAGGATGCGTCAGGGCTCTTTGGCAACGGAGGAAATCCAGTGCTCAGATGGCAGAAACCGATCAGCGAGGAAGACCGTGAATATGTCCAGGGCATTTCCATCTCGGCACAGAAGCGCCTGGATAAATACATGCAGAAGCATACGGATTCCATCATGGCAGGACAGATCGTACTGGACATTTTCAACACGACGAACCTTCTTTCAGATTCGTTATTCGACTAATCCAAGAGGAAAATAATGCAGGAAAACACATATAGATTACTTACAGAGCAGATGGGGGTACACCCTGCAGTGCTCGATACGATAGACAAGGCCGAAGAGAAGGCCCGCGGAGCCTTTGCACGTCTCGATGACATCACAGCCTACAACCAGTATAAAGTGCTGGACGCTTTGCGCGAAAACAGGATCTCCGACACCCACTTCGGGTGGAACACGGGATACGGATACGACGATGCGGGAAGAGAGGCCACGGAGAAGGTCTATGCCGATGTGTTCGGGGCGGAAGCTGCACTGGTCAGACCTCTGATCGTGAACGGCACCCACGCTCTGACGCTGACGCTCACCGGTATATTAAGACCGGGAGATGAGATGATCTACTGCACCGGAGGCCCATACGACACACTGGAAGACGTGATCGGCATAAGAGGGGAGGGCAAAGGCTCTCTCAAAGAATTCGGGATCTCCTATAAACAGGTAGAACTTGCACCGGACGGAAGCATCGACCTCGAGGCGCTCCGAGAGGCCATCACGCCGGCCACGAGAATGGTCTGCATGCAAAGGTCGACGGGCTACGGCTGGAGACGTGCGATTTCCATCGAAGATATCGAGAAGTGCTGCAAATTCGTCAAATCCATCGATCCGGACATCATCATGATGGCGGACAACTGCTACGGGGAATTCCTCGACACCAAGGAGCCTACCGATGTGGGCGTGGATGTCATGGCAGGATCTCTGATCAAGAATCCGGGCGGCGGTCTGGCTCTGGCAGGAGGGTATATCGTAGGACGTGCGGACCTCATCGAGAGCATTTCCTACAGGATGACATCCCCGGGTATCGGCGGAGAATGCGGCCTGACCTTCGGACAGACGAGGAGCATACTCCAGGGTCTGTTCATGGCTCCAAAGGTGGTAAACGGCGCCGTCAAAGGCGCGATCCTGTGCTCCAACGTCTTTTCAGGACTGGGATTCGGCGTTTGCCCGGAACCGGAAGATCTGAGAAGCGATATCATCCAGGCGGTGAAACTGGGAAGCCCGGAAGGCGTGATCGCATTCTGCAAAGGTGTGCAGGCTGCGGCACCTGTGGATTCTTTCGTTACACCAGTTCCATGGGACATGCCGGGATACGACAGCCAGGTGATCATGGCGGCGGGAGCATTCGTACAGGGCTCATCCATAGAGTTATCGGCTGATGCACCGATCCGAGAACCTTATATCGTCTACTTCCAGGGCGGTCTGACATATGAACACTCCAAATTTGGTGTTATCAAAGCTCTGCAGCAGATGGTGGATGAAGGACTCGTAAGTCTTTAAGGAGGCTTGTTATGGCATACAGTGAACTGATAAAAGATTTCAGCAAGATCAGAAACTATATGCGGCAGTTCTATGTCTACGGATTCAAAACAAGAGGTGAATATGAAGCCAAGAGCGCCAGAAGTTACGATAACGAAAAAAGGCGCATCGAAAGCTGGCTAGGAGAATACATGTCTTTCCGGCAGGAGTCTGCCGGGAAGATTTCTTATATTTCCGTGGATAGCGGCAAGGTGGGGCATAATCCGCTGTACAATGCGTTCAAAGCAAAGAGCTTCACCACGAACGATATCGTTCTGAACTTTTTCATACTGGATATCCTGCAGGATGGGGAGAGCCTCAGCGCTTCCGAGATCACGGATATCATCGCAGAGGACTATCTTTCGTATTTCTCGGAAGCAAAGATCATCGACGAAGCGACAGTTAGAAACAAGCTAAAGGAATACGAGAAAGAGGGGATATTAAAAGCTGCAAAGGATGGACGCAGGCTCACCTACAGCCTTGAACAGGACAAGATCGACCTCAGTTCTTGGCAGGAAGCCATCGACTTCTTCTCCGAAACAGACCCTGTCGGTGTCATAGGGTCATTTCTTCTCGATAAACTCCCTGACAGATCGCATGTATTCAGCTACAAACACCATTACATCCTCCATGCCCTCGAAAGCGACATACTCTGCACCGCTCTCGACTGCATGAGCCGCGATCTGAAGGCGACGATCACCCTGAACAGTCCGCGAAAAAAGGACATGCAGGTCTACGAGATCATTCCTCTCCGGATCGCCATGAGCACGGAAACGGGCAGAGGATACCTGCTCGCAGCAGAGATGAGTCATAAAAGGCTCAATATGTACCGGCTCGACAGGATCGAAGAGATCACGCCGGGAGAAGTGGCTGCAGGGAAAGCTAAATACATGTCCGATGCTGAAGTTTACATAAAATACTTATGGAACACTTCTTCCGGAAGGAACCAATCCACGTATCATCTGGAGATGATCCTCCATATCGAGGACTCTGACGAGCATATCCTGAGAAGACTCGAACGAGAGGGCAAACACGGGAGCATAACGGCTCTCGAAGATAACCGATATCGCTACAGCATCGACGTTTATGACGCCGGCGAAATGATCCCATGGATCAGAACCTTCACCGGCCGCATCGAAAAACTGTCGTGCACCAATCCATCGGTCACGGAGACCTTTTATCATGACCTGGATGCTCTATATGATATGTATGGAGGTGAGAAATGATGCTGTTTTCAGAAGTATACGGTTCTTATTTCAATGCCGTGGCCGCCATACTAAGCAAAGCGGTCTCGGGTGATCTCACAAAGACAGATATCTACGACATCATCGGCGATAAAGCATTCGCAGAAAGCACCCTGAACATCCCGAATACACTGCTTTCCGGCAAATGGCCGCTCCTTACAGAGCAGATGCATACGCCTCTTAAGCACGCTCCATCCATGCCGCTTACCACGCTGCAGAAACGATGGCTGAAGTCACTCCTTTCAGACCCCCGTATCCGTCTCTTTGATGTATCCTGCGAAGGATTGGAAGACGTGAAACCTTTGTATGAACAGGATGATATCGTGTATTTCGACCAGTATCGAGACGGCGATCCTTTTGAAGATCCGTCCTATATCCAGCATTTCAGGACGGTGCTTACAACGCTTCGGGAGCACCGGGATCTCTATGTGAGATTCCAAAGCGGCAAAGGTCGTCAGCACGTCTGGGAGTGCACGCCTTATCGTCTCGAGTACTCTCTCAAAGACGATAAATTCCGCCTGATCATCTCTGGTGGTGACAGGCCCGGTACGATCAATATCGCAAGGATCATGGAATGCGTGCTTCTGGATGAGTCTGATCCCGAAACGCTGGAAATACCAGCCCGCGAGAAGGCAAACGTCGTCTTTGAACTGACGGATGAGCGCAACGCACTGGAGCGCGCCATGCTCCATTTCTCGCACCTCGAGAAAGAGACGATCAAGCTGGATGATCAGCATTACCGCGTGATCCTGACCTATAATAAAGACGATGAGACGGAGCTTCTTATACGCATTCTGAGTTTCGGCCCGATGATCCGCGTCACGGAGCCGGCATCCTTCATCGAACTCATCCGGGAACGACTGGACATGCAGAAGAAATATCTATCATCACAGGAGTGATCTCAATTGGAGTGATCTTAGGCTGCGCCCAAATATGACATATCCGATGCAAAAATGGGCACCCAGCGGCCCATTTCACTATGATTTCAATGAAAAATGGGCAAAATCATTTCACAGCGAACCATGTTACAGCCCCGAATAACATGATTCCCTCTAAAAATGGGGAGCAACCCCCATATTGCGTGCCCCAAACAGAGATATAAATGCTCATTCAGGGGCGCTGACTGCCCATAATCGGTCAAGATCACATACTTTTGGGCGCAGCAGATTTTTACCAAGAGTCTATGAGTTGCGGGACACCTCGCAACTTTTTTTTAATGAATAACATCCTGACCTCTGTTACGATAAGCTCACGATAAAGGTGCATACAGCAAGAAGGATCCAACCGACTGTTAACCGGTAGAGGACAGACCATGAGTCTGTAAAAAGCGCACCTTGTGGGGTATTGGAACAGAGGTGATATAATGCTTACATCATTAAAGAAAACAGCAAACATTACATATACAGAAAACGGTGCCGTAACGTACGAGAGCACCGAGTCATACTGCCTTGACCTTTTCTCGAGGATCGGGGCCATGAGAAACGCGGACGATAAAGAAATCATCCGAACTTTCACCAAGGCTTACGTGGAGGACCCGGACCTTGCCATGAGGATCCTGTTCTTCACAAGGGACGTGCGCGGCGGCCTCGGTGAGAGAAGGGTTTTCAGAGTCATCATGAAGTGGCTGGCGGGATTCAACAGGGATTCAGCCGCAAAGAACATCGCGAACATCTCCGAG
>CAMNNV010000063.1 GCA_946546075.1 uncultured Bacillota bacterium
ACGAAGCTGGCCTTCACACCCTTTACGGTAAGCAGTTCGTCTGCTACCTGGGAGTTCAGGATCTGGGCGTTTATGTTCCTGCCCGGCATCACGCTCATGACGATGCCGTCATCGAAGAACTCTGCCTCCGAGATGCACTGTGCCCTGAGCATGAATGACTCGGAGTCTCCCTGGAAGAACTTGCGTACCTTTGCCAGGTCTGCGCCTCTTCGTTTCAGCCATGATGCCGCTTCAAAAGTCCTGACACCTGATTTGACGGCGAACCGGTTCGTATCCACCATGATGCCCGCCAGAAGTCCGTTTGCCTCTGTCACGGTCAATGCCTTCCTGTCGCAGGCATACTGCACGATCTCTGCAACGAGTTCCGAAGCGGACGATGCGTAGGATTCGATATACGAAAGTTCTACATCGCTGAGCACATCCTCTGACATCCTGTGATGGTCGATGATAGCCTTTCTCCTGGCCATGTTCACGAGATCCATGGACTCGACCAGCATCGGCCTGTGAGTATCGACGATCACCAGAAGCGACTCGTCGGTTATGAGGCTCTGGGCCCTCTCCGGTGAGATGATATTGAAATCAGCGGAAGCCTTGGCATCCTCTGCCATAGCATCCAGCGCCGCATTGTACTCGCCGAGGATGATGTATGCCTCTTTGCCCATATACTGTGCCACCCTGTTGATCCCCATGGATGCGCCGAAGCAGTCCATGTCCGGATTCTTGTGGCCCATGATAAATACCTTGTCGGACTGATTGATCAGAGCCTTGAGTGCATGCGCGATGACTCTCGATTTCCCCTTGTTGCTCTTCTCAACACTCTGGGATTTGCCTCCAAAGTATTCGAGTTCATTGATATTCTTCACGACTGCCTGATCGCCGCCGCGTCCTCTGGCGAGATCCAGCGCTGCGTCAGCGTAGTTTTCGTTCTCAGCGATGGTCTTGCCGCATATGCCGACACCGATGCTGACGGTAACCGGGAAGTCCGCTTCCGTCTCGATTTCTTTTACCCTGTCGAGGATATCGAACCTGCGCTCTCTTTGCTGTCTGAAATTCTTGAAGCTGAAGACGATCTCGTACATGTGGGCTCTGTATCTTGCAACGGCAGCATCCATCTCCGCACCCCAGCGGCGGATGACTCTGTCGATCTCTGCTGCGGCGTTCATCTCGCCCTCTTCACCGGTGCGGCTTGTGAGTTCATCGTAATTGTCGATCATCAGAAGCGCCACGCAGACCATGTTGTCGTTATACAGCTCTTTGAGCTGCTTGAACGGCGTCTCGTTTATGAAGTATATGATGATCGAACCGTTCTCTTCATCAAGCCCATTCTCGCCCAGCACGAAACTCCGTACTCTGAAATAGCTTTCACCGTTGTCATAGTACAGAGACCTGTCCGCTTTGGCCGCTTCGATGATGTCGCTCATCCTGAGTCTAGTCAGGGCAAATATATCCGAACCTTCTATGGCCGTATATTTGAAAACATCGCCTATTCTCTTGCTTGCCCTCGTTACCTTGCCCTGCATGTTAACGGTGCACATCCCCATAGGGGTGTACATCGTAAGCAGTTTCTCAAGTCTTCCTACATACATAATGGGTACCTTTTACTTTCTGTTATTCTGATCTGCTTTGGCATAAAACAATCTCTTCATACCGATCACAAGATCGAACATTCCAAGTATGACCAGCGCCTGTCTGAGTATATATATATTCCAGAAGACGATGACAGTGATCACTGCCACAGCCTTTGGCCATTTCCTGACGTAGCAGAGAGTGAATATCGTGGATGCCCCCTGGATGGCAAAGGCGATATCAAAAATGTAATTGATGCTCAGATAAAGGATCTCTGCAGATGTTCCTCCGGATTTCCCTATGAGCCAAGATGCCAGAAGCATCAGGATCATCGGCAGGAAAACATTTCCCTGGTAGTTGAAATCACGAAAGGGTGGCATGATCTGAACAGGCTGCCGCTTTCTGATGCTCCTCGAAAGCATGATATAGTCAAAATATGAGATCACAAGAGATGCTGCAGCGATATATGCAGGCAGTCTCTTTATCATCATATCATAAACGGCCAGCAGAGATTTCTTAGCATCCGCTTCACTGAGCTGCTCGAATCCCGGCATGTTCTTATATGAGCCCTCATTTACCAGTACGTTGACTACCTGCTCCGTGACAGAATGAAGACCATCATAAAGCGGGTGTCCCGAAATCATTGCTGCGATGACCAGTCCCAGAACTGCCGTCAGTGTCACGATGACAGACTTCAGCACTGACATATATGGACCCGTCTTATCGCCTTTGATGTCTCTCGGCATCAGGATGAAAGGGACGAGTATTATCACTAAAAATATGGTGATCAAAATCATTAATAATTCCTCGTGTCCGCAAAATAGCAACATATATTATAGCACAATCCCATAAGTCATGTCACGCAGAGGTGCCCTCTTGTCATGCCCGCACCGCAATAAAAAGAGCCGCTTCAAAAGAAACGGCTCCGCTGTAACTACATATTGTGTTGCAAAAGAATTAGGCACGTCGTTGGTCGCCACGGGCTAAAGCCCTGCGACATATGACGGCGCACATTCCATTGCTCTCGCTTCGTAAAACTTGCGAGTCGCAAGGACAAGTGCTGCTAGTCTGCGATATATGGCAGAAGTGCTACGATTCTTGCTCTCTTGATCGCTGTAGTGACTGCTCTCTGGTGGATCGCGCAAGTTCCTGTGATTCTCTTAGGCAGGATCTTGCCTCTCTCTGTAACGTACTTCTTGAGCTTCTCTACATCCTTGTAATCGATGACTTCTGTTTTATCTGCGCAGAACTGGCATACTTTCTTTCTTCTCATGCCACCACGTCTCTTATTGTCCATGATCTGTTCTCCTTTCATTAGAATGGGATATCATCTTCAACGGACTGGAAACCTTCGACGGGGCCCTGATTGCTAAAGCTATCCTGCTGCGGCTGTGACTGCTGCGGTCTGGAATAACCTCCACCGCTCTGCTGTCTTGATGCGCCGTCGCCTCCGCCTAAGAATTCTACCCTGTTTGCAATTACATCTGTCGTATAGACGGTACGTCCATCCTTCTCGTAACTGCCTGTCTGGATCCTTCCGGTGATGCCTACCTGTCTGCCTTTGCCCAGGTATCTTTCGCAGTTCTCAGCCTGTCTTCCGAACACGACGATAGGAATGAAGCTTGTGCGCTCATTCTCGCCGAAACCGTCGTTGACTGCGATAGTGAATCTTGCAACTGCAGTCTGGTTCTGCCCGGTGGTATATCTTACTTCCGGGTCTCTAGTCAATCTGCCTATAAGCTGAACACTGTTCATATCGCACCCCGATTCTTATTTCTCATCCTTGTTAACGATGATATGTCTGATAACGTTGTCGGAAATCTTGAGTCTTCTGTCCAGTTCCTTCGGAAGAGTTGTCTCACCCTGGAACTGAATAACGACATAATATCCTTCACTCTTCTTCATGATAGGATAAGCAAGCTTCCTCAATCCCCATACATCAACTTCGCCAACTTCACCCTGAGCGGCGATGATGCCCTTGACTGTTTCGATAGTTTCGTCTTTAACGGCATCTTCTAATGCAGGATCGATGATGAACATTACTTCATAATTCGTCATTCGTTTCACCTCCCTGTGGACTTAATGGCAATGGCCCTCGCCATTGCAAGGATCTCGTGCCTTATTGCACTTCGCGAAAGGACTTTCGCCCAAAGTCGCGCCTATATATTATACACCAATGAAAATGTAAATCAAGTATTAATTCTCAAACATTATTTCGGGATCTTCAGGCCTCCGAGGATCCTCTTCATGATCTTGTCATCGACGAGAACTTCCCATCCGTAATAGCCATTGCTCTTCATCGGAAGGAAAATGGTCGTATCCTTCGTCTTGCCTTTGTCTGCCGTCTTTTCGATCTGCTCCAGATAGATGTCGAGGCATTCTTTGCTCAGTTTCTTCTTGTTGGTGACATCCTCATCGTAGAGATTTCCCGTTATGTATTGATATGCGGCCTCGTTGAAATCTTCTTCGACGTTGCTGAAATCGCTGTTCGTTACCGTCATCTTCACTACCGCCACATCGTTTTTGCTGGCAGAATCCGTGATCTCATAGCCGAAATTCCGGAACAGACCCTTGTAAAGTCTGTCCGTCGTCTTATCATTGCCGGTGTTTTCCAAAAGGTTCACGTAATCATTCTCCATGTACTTTACTACCACCTGATCGTTACCGGCAGAAAGACCTTCCATGAACTCTGCGGCAGCATCTTCAGGTGAAACTGCGGCAGTACCCATGGTAGAAGTCTGCATGATCAAAGCCATTATTATGCTGAATATACTTGTAAGAAATGATCCCATATCTAAGCTCCATCTGGCTCATGCCTTGAAATCTTAACGTTCATTATATATAATATAGGACAACACTCCACTTTTCAAGAGGCGAGGACGATGCAGTATTACGATATAGAAAAGATCAAAAAAGAGCACAAACCGGGAAAGAAACTCCCGATCATATTGACACTCATCTCTCTTTTGCTGTCCGTAGGGATCTTTGCATTGGGGGTCAGCATCACGAATGCTCATATCGCAGAGGGCATCGAAGCCGAAGAAGAAGCTCTTCTCGATGCCGGGCAGGAAGCCGCTCATGACACGGATCTCGGCAACACTTTGCGTGAATCCGTCGTCAAGGACGTGATCGATGGGGAATCCATACCGGCCTACACGGCGTCTCAGATCCGCGCCATGGATGTGAGCAAGCCGAGCGGCGTCACGGTAGCCGACCTGAAGCTGGTGACACGGGGCAACTTCAAAGGCCTCGAGGAATACTTCTGGAAGGCGGAGCAGGACTACGGGATCAACTGTCTCTTCGTCATGGCCATCGGCGCTAACGAGAGTGCCTACGGTACCATCTGCTTCCGTAAGAACAACATGTTCGGATTCGGCGGCAAGGGCTACGCCACCAAGGCGGAGAACATCGACGTGGTCTCAAGGACTCTGGCCCACAAATATCTGACGCCGGGGGCGAGTCTCTATAAGGGGAAGACAGTGGATGCGGTCCACAAGCGGTACGCGGCAAGCTCCGCCTGGGACGATCATGTGGTCAGCAACATGGTGAAGTTCTACCGCATCATCAGCGCCCACCACAACGAAGGAATCGAGGCGTTAAAGTAAATCACTTAGAAGAATAATATTTCGACAGAAGTTCGAGACGGGTTTTGCAGCCCGTCTTTTTTAATAGATTGTGGACGTGGAATTTCACCATGCTTTCAGACTGTAGACAAAGATCTTCCTGCCCAAAAGAGTGTGATTTCGCCTTATTATGGGCAGCTGACTCCCCATAATCAACACTTACATTGCTTTTCCGGGCAGCTTATATACGAAGCGCTGCCCATATTTACAGAAAAACATACCAGTCCGGGCAGAAACCGACTGCCTTAAGGACAGGCTCTGCCCCGGTTCTATTAGACCTCAGCAAAAATGGGCACTCGAGTGCCCATTTTAATACTATATATTTCAAATCGGGGCGTTGCCTAGCACAGAATAGAAAAGACCGTGTCGAACTTCACTGGACCGAACCTTTGTCTGCAATCCGAAAGCTGTCATTCTACATCTATTCTTCTGAACTAGCATCCTCTGCACTTTCGGATGCGCTCCAGCTCTCAAGCTTTTTCTTCAGCAGGTTCGATACCACCATGACGCAGGACGCGTCGCCTGTAATGTTGACGGTGGTACGTCCCATATCGAAGATCCTGTCTACACCTGCTACCAGGGCGATACCTTCAACAGGAAGACCGACAGACTGCAGC
This sequence comes from uncultured Bacillota bacterium, assembly GCA_946546075.1. Classification (GTDB taxonomy): domain Bacteria; phylum Bacillota; class Clostridia; order Peptostreptococcales; family Anaerovoracaceae; genus Lentihominibacter. Next base: position 5,807 of record CAMNNV010000063.1, read on the forward strand.
ACGAGAGCCAGCATGATCATGCCTGCCCCAGGTACTCCTGCCGTTCCGATGGATGCCAGGGTTGCCGTCAGGACGATGGTGAGCATCTGCGTCGGCGTCAGCTGGATTCCGTAGCAGGATGCGATGAAGATGGAGCAGATCCCCTGATAGATCGCCGTTCCGTCCATGTTGATGGTAGCTCCGAGAGGAAGCACGAAGGAGTATACATCCTTGGAAGCTCCCAGCTTCTCACAGCATCCCATATTGATCGGCAGTGTTCCCACCGAAGATGCACTGGAGAAGGCGAAAAGGATCGCCGGGGCCATCCCCTTGAAGAACTTCACAGGATTCGTCCGGCCAAGACCGCCTACTGCTGCCGAATAAACGACCACTACGTGCGCGATGTACGCCAGATATGCCGCCAGCAATACCTTTGCGAGTGAGCCGATGACGGCAGGGCCGCTTGCTGCGATAACAGGACACAGCAGACAGAAAACGCCGATCGGAGAAAGCTTCAGGATCATTTCCATGGCTTTCATGAAGAGCACGTTCAATGTCTCGATCCCGGCTGTCACCTTCGGTGTATGCTCACCGAGAAGGTTCGCTGCGAATCCCAGGATCAGCGCCATGACGATGACCTGGAGCATGTTGGCCTCATAGATCGGTGCCAGGAAGTTTTGCGGGAAGATGTTCACGATGGTGTCCATGAACGGTGTCTTCTCCGCCGCTTCATACGTCAGATCCGTCGTCGTCAGAGCCGGGAAGGATCCGCGGAACATCACGCCGAAGAACAGACCGATGGCCGTCGCGAAGGCCGTAGTGCACAGATAATACACGATGGTCGTGCCGCCGATGGCACCTACTTTACGGATGTCCTTCATGGAGACGATGCCTGCCATGATGGAGAAGAGTACGATCGGTCCTACGATGAACTTGATCAGGTTCAGGAATATCGTTCCGAACGGTTTGATGTAACTCTCTGCGAACTCCGCATGGCTCTGCATCAGAAGCCCGACGATGATCGCGATGATGAGCGCAATAAAAATTTGTCCTGCTAAAGAAAGTTTTCTCTTTGCAGGTTTCGTTTCAGTCATCTCGATTCCTCCTTTCAGATGCCTTGTCATTTCCGTCTATTCCATTATACAACGAATGGACCATCCTTGACAGTCCCTTGGCAGAACAAAACCCGTGTCTGAGTGTCACTCATGGCACGGGTTTTCATATCTCGGATCTACTGCTCCACAGCCTTCAGCGTGCTGCGGATGAATATCATGAGCCGGTTCACGTTGTCGGCAA
>CAMNNV010000064.1 GCA_946546075.1 uncultured Bacillota bacterium
TCGAATATGGTATCGATCATATTCAGGAAGTTCTCACTCAGGTCACTGGCATAAAATACATTCTCATAGTCTGAGCCTGATGCCAATGCATCATTTGATGTAAGGATATCTGTGATCGTATCGACGATGATGTCCGACGGATTGATGATCTCCACATCCGGATAGATCCTGTTCAGGTTCTTGCGGATCAGTGGATAATGGGTGCATCCCAGGACGATCTTGTCGATTTTGTTCGTCTTGATGAAGTCATCCATGTAATAACGGATGGTGAGATCCATGATCTCGTTTCGGATGATCCCCTCTTCGATGAGAGGAACGTATGCCGGACACGGCGTCTGATACAGGTTGATCTCATGATTGAACTCTTCGATCAGCTCCTTATATGCCCCGCTTGCGATCGTGACCTTCGTACCGATGATCCCCACGTTGTTCTGCGAACCGCATGTATCTGCGATCCTTCTTGCCGCCGGCTCGATGATGCCTACGATAGGGATCTGCGGGAACTTCCTCCTCAGATCTTCCACACACGTGGCACTGACGGTATTGCACGCGATGACGATCATCTTGACATCTTTGCTTACGAGAAATTCTGCGATCTCATTGCTGAATGATTTTATGGTATTAATGGCCTTGGATCCATAGGGAGTCCTGGCCGTGTCACCGAAATAGATTATCTTCTCTTCAGGCAGTCTCTTCATCAGTGGCCTGACGCATGTGAGCCCGCCCAGCCCTGAGTCAAAAAAACCTATAGGCCTGTTATCCATGTTATATATTACCTCCGTAAACTGTGATATAATAACATCTGCAATTATAACATAATACATTTCATAATCAAATAAACCGGAGGAATTTATGAGCTCTGAAAGACTGAAGACCAGAGATCAGATAGACAGTAAATACAAGTGGGATATCGAAGCCATGATCCCGGACGAAAGCGTCATTGAGCCGGGGCTTTCCCAGATCAAAAAGGACGCCGAAGGCTTCAAGGCGAAGTACGAAGGAAACCTCATATCATCTGCAGAGACACTTGCCGGTGCCTTCCAGGAGAAGGATGCGATCTGGCAGAGTCTCGAACGGTTCTATGTCTACGCCCATATGCGCCGCGATGAGGACAATACGAACGATAAGTATCAGGCCATGGCAGACATGTGCATGAGCGTCATCGCTGCCGTCACAGCGTCCTTGTCATTCTTCACACCGGAGCTTCTCAGCGGATCCGAAGAGCTCCTCAGAGGATATATCAGGGAAAACGCAGATCTCGCCGTATACGAACATGCCATCGACGAGAGCCTCAGGCAGAAGGCCCACGTGCTGACACCGGCAGAAGAGAATATCATCGCGCAGCTTTCCGAAGTGACCGGCGCTACTGGTGACATCTTCACCATGCTCAACAACGCCGATCTCAAGTTCGGCACCATTAAGGGCGAAGACGGCAAAGAAACAGAGCTCACCCACGGAAGCTACATCAAGTGCATGGAGAGCCACGACCGCACCCTGAGAAAAAACGCATACGATGCCATCTACGGCGCATACAAAGGTCTCATCAACACCATCGCAACGACCTACAGCACGAATACGAAGGCAGACGTGATCAGCGCACGTCTGAGGAACTATCCTTCTGCCCGAGATGCTGCTCTTTCCGAGGACAATATCCCTGCGGAAGTATACGATAATCTCGTCAAGGTGGTGAACGATCATCTTCCTGTGATGCACCGATACATGGAGCTGAGAAAACGCATGATGGGACTCGACAAGCTGCAGATGTACGACATCTACGTACCGCTCATCAAGCTGCCCGAGCGCACCGTCTCTTTTGAAGAAGGACTGGACATCATAAGGCAGGCCCTGCGCCCTTTGGGAGAAGAGTATCTGCAGCGCATGAACAACGGCATCTCCCAGCGCTGGATCGATGTCTATGAGAACGTCGGCAAGACGAGCGGAGCGTACAGCTTCGGCTCCTACGACAGCTACCCTTACATCCTGACGAACTACGCAGACACATTAAAGGACGTCTTCACGGTGATACACGAGATGGGTCATTCGATGCACTCCTCTTACACCAGGGAGAACCAGCCTTTCATATACGGCAGTCATTCCATCTTCACAGCGGAGGTAGCATCCACGGTCAACGAATCGCTGCTGATGGCTCACCTCTTTGCCACCAACGATGATATCGAGATGCGCAAATACCTTTTGAACATGCACCTGGAGGAATTCCGGACGACCCTCTTCCGCCAGACCATGTTCGCGGAATTCGAAGATCTGACCCACAAGGCAGCAGCAAACGGCGAAGTCCTGACGGCAGAATGGATGTGCAGCAAATACGAAGAGCTGAACCGGAAGTACTACGGACCTGCCGTAGCTGACGACGACACCATCCGATATGAATGGGCCCGCATACCGCATTTCTACAACGCATTTTATGTGTACAAGTATGCGACCGGTTATTCCGCAGCCACCGCCATATCCCAGAAGATCCTGACAGAAGGCAAACCGGCGGCAGATGCCTACATCGAATTCCTCAAGACAGGAGAATCGGATTACCCGATCGAGCTTCTCAAGATCGCAGGTGTCGACATGAGCACCCCTGCCCCGATCGAGCAAGCTATGGATAAATTCAAAAGTCTTCTTGATGAACTGGAGAAATTAGTATGAACAAGAAACTCATAAACGTCTTTACGAACGACATGCCTGCATCGAAGGATGCAATGGTCCATATCCGGGAAAAGTTCAACGAATTCGGATATTCTGTAACTACAGAGTTTTCACCTCATGCATCGCTGATCATCTGTATCGGCGGTGACGGAGCCTTCATCAAAGCCGTTCACAACTGCGGCTTCCCTGACGTACCATTCCTCGGTGTGAATACGGGACATCTGGGCTTTTTTGAGGAGATCACACTGGAGGAGTTCGACGCTTTCCTTCTCGACTATCTTAGCGGAAGGTATACGATACAGCCACTGAATACGGTAAATGCAACAGTCATCACGAAGGACGGAAGCGAATACCACCACACGGGGCTGAACGAAGTCGTCATCAGAGGCCGGCAGTCATCCACCGTGCACCTGGGGCTTTGCATCGACAATATACTCATTCAGAAATTCACGGGAGACGGTATCCTCTGTGCTCCATCCTCCGGATCTACGGCGTACAACTATTCTCTTGGCGGCGCTATCGTAGACCCGAGACTGGACTCACTCCAGCTGACACCGATCGCTCCGATCAACACCAACGCATATAGATCCTTCACATCGAGCCTCATGCTCCCTTCCGAAAAAACCATCGAAGTGACTCCGGAGGAGCGCGAACGCAACATATACGTCTTCAATGATGGTTACGAAACGGGTTATACCGATGTGGCAAGGATCAACATCAGAGTTTCAGACACAACGATCAACCTCATCAGACGTCATGACTATGACTTCTGGAGCAAAGTAAAATCAAAATTCCTATAGGCTGAACAATATGGCAGATTTCATACATATCGTCACACAGGAAGAAGACGGCATGGAAGTGCGCGAGATCATGCGCGAGAACTTCACTTTTTCTTCCAGACTGAGAAATAAAATCAAACGAAATAAACTGACGAAGCGAAACGGTCTTCCCACCGAAGGATGGCACAAAGTGTCCGCAGGTGACGAGATCAAGATCGTTCTTCCCGAAGAACGCAGCGGCTTCGAAGCAGAGGAGATCCCCCTCTTTCCCATCTATGAAGATGAGGATCTTTTGCTTCTGAACAAACAGCCGGGGCTGGTGGTCCATCCGACGAAGGGCAATCCCACAGGGACTGTTGCCAACGCACTGATGTACAGGATGGAGCAGACGGGAGAACACTTCAAGATCCGTTTCGTCAACCGGCTTGACCGGGACACCTCCGGCGTGCTCATCGTGGCCAAGAATGCCTTCTCTCAGAACGAGATCACGAAGCAGATGAAGCAGAACATCACGCGAAAGGAATACACTGCCATCGTCTGCGGCATCATCGAAGAAGACAGCGGCACAGTGGATGCCCCGATCGGAAGACCGGATCCTGAGGATGTCAGGCGCGGCGTCATGGAAGGCGGACATCCTTCGGTCACCCATTATAAGGTCCTGTCGAGATTCCCCGAATCAGGATATACCCTTCTTCACCTGAAGCTGGAGACGGGACGCACCCACCAGATCCGAGTGCACATGGCTCATATCGGCCACCCGGTCCTCAGCGATCACCTCTACGGTGAAGAACGGCCGGATATCATAGACCGGCAGGCTCTGCACGCCGCGTCATTCACATTCATACACCCGGCTACCGGCAAAGAACTCAAGGTGGAAGCACCACTTCCCGAAGATATGAAAAACGCACTGGCGAATATGCGCTAGTGCGTTTCTTTCTTGATTTACCGGCTCAAAATCGCGGATAGAGGATTTCTCTTCATCTCTGTGACGAGTACATCCTGTATCCTTGCCATTTCCTGGTGTACTTTGCAGGAGTCGCTGCTGTTTCTGGCGCAGTCCTCCTTCATGCAGTGAAGTATGGATACGTCTCCTTCTGTGAGAGCCACGATGTCGTACAACGTGAGATCATCCAGTGACCCTTCGAGATAATATCCTCCTTTGTTGCCCCGTTCTGCACTCACAAGTCCCTGGTGCTCCATCTCACGCAGGATCTTGTAGGCAAAGGCCTTCGGTACATCTTCTCTGCTGCATATCTCTCTGACGTTATGTACGTTCCCGTCCCTGAGTATGCGTACTATCCTTATGGCATAATCGCTCTTTCTTGTGATCAGCATGATATTCTTCTCCTTACCTCAAGATAGATTGTACCATACTATACACAATTTATCCAGTTAAGTCCTGTTACTTGTAGAGCTGCCTGTATACCTTCCCCGGCTTTGGCTTCTTGCCGGTCTTGTATTCAATGAGTTCGCTTACCGTGACGAACTGGTACCCTTTCTTCTCAAGGTACGGGACGATCAGGGCTGTGGCATCGGCCGTCTCATCGTATATACAGTGCATGAGGATGATCCTGCCGTCCAGGTTCTTCTTTTTCTTGACCGACTTGAATATCTTTTTGGCGTTCCTGCTCTTCCAGTCCAAGGTATCTACATCCCAAAGAATGACCGGCAGCTTCGATTTCTTGTTGATCTTCTTATTCGTGATGCCGTAGCTCGGCCGGAAGACCGTAGGGTTCTGTCCGCAGGCTTTCTTGATTTTCTTGTTCGTTTTCTTGAGCTGTTTCTTGAGGTTCTTCTTGCTGCACCTCGTAAGCACCGGATGATCCCATGTGTGGCTTCCGATCTCACAGCCGTTTGCTACGGATCTTTTCAGCTGCCTCTCCTTGCCCTTGATCATGTAACCGGAGTAGAAGAATGTCGCTACCGCATCATGTTTCTCAAGGACATCGTGGATCTTATCCTCGCTCTTGAGACCCGGTCCGTCATCGTATGTGAGGGCTACCATCGGTTTATTGGGATCGATGTATCTTGCCAGCACTTCCTCTCTTAGCCAGCTTTGATAGTATCTCGGAAGTATCCTGACTGGCGTGATCACATCCGCGCCGGTTTCCTCGTCCTGATCCATAAAGAAGTACGTCAGGTCTTTATCGCTGAGCATATAGGAAGAGAAGTCGCTTCTCTTGCCCTCGAAGAATCCCTTCAATCCTGCTTCATAGCCTTCATTGAACACCTGCTGCCAGACCAGCTGCTTCCCATTGTCCTTATTGAAGATCCATGTACGGAAGCCCTGATCGATGACATTCATGGAACGGCCGTCTTTTTCTTCCACCGTGTACGTGGCCAGAAGACTCACCGTACCGACTTTGTTCTCCGTCACGGCAGAATCCACGATAACAGCTCGGAACACGCCCTCCTCCGTGGATGTATACTCATTTCTCAGAGAATCCGTGAATCCTGTTAACGTATCGTTCACGTATCCATAGCTGCATTTATCCCCTGTAACTGCAAGACCTGTTTTCTCGTTGACATCATACGTGGTGAAATTGCTGTCCGTACCAGGCCCATATACCCTGGTCTCCTCCAGCCTCTGGGATGCATATTCCTTGAATCCTTCATCGGTGGCGATGTCATCAGAAAACAGATAATAGAAATAACCCACACAAACAACAACTGCAATAATCCCGATAATTACCGCAGCTGCTCTTTTCGCTTTCTTTTCACTTTGTCTCTGCTTGAATGATTTATGTCCTTTATTTCCAGCCAATCTTGATCCTTCTTCCTGTGGCTTTTCGCCTGCAGTATCGATTATAACACTTTATGGACCGCAGGTCACAGAGATTTATACATTTACATTTATTGCCTTTGGTGTTACAATTTCATTGGAATTTTACTAAAGGAAGGTGTTTAATCATGAAAAGTTTTCTGAACGAGTTCAAAGAGTTTGCTATGAAGGGCAACGTAATGGACATGGCCGTAGGTATCATCATAGGCGGAGCATTCACGGCGATCGTAACTTCACTGACTGATGATCTCCTTTCACCACTGATCGGTCTTTTCTTCAAAGCTGACTTCAATAATGTAGTCGTTACGGCTGCAGGAGTTGACTTCAAGATCGGTGCATTCATTATGGCCATCATCAACTTCATTATCGTAGCATTCGTCCTCTTCTGCATCATCAAGGCAATGAACAAAGCACTCACTGCCGGCAAGAAGCCGGAAGAAGAAGCTGCTCCAGAAACTAAGGTTTGCCCATACTGCAAATCCGAGGTTCCTGTAGATGCTACAAGATGCCCTCACTGCACTTCAGAACTGGAAGCGTAGTTCGTACGGAACGATAAAAGACTGCCAGACTCGGCAGTCTTTTTGTTTTGCTAATTTTGATCATCGCCTTTTCCTGCAAAGCCTGCAGGACATCACGTTGCCGCTGCAGTCCTGACAAGTCGCCGCGACGGGCGTATACCGCTCCGTCACGTGGAATAGCAGACCTGAATAGGACTTGACGGGATCCATGACCCCACTCTCTCCCAAAGTAACGCCGGCTGCTCCGAAGTCCGCCAGGTTAGGCATCTGAAAGATGGTCTTGATATCCATACCATAAAGGCCCGGTCCGAAGTTGTC
>CAMNNV010000065.1 GCA_946546075.1 uncultured Bacillota bacterium
CAGAATCAGCATTTTCATTGTTCTTTCGGGCAATCATATCATCATTGCTGCCCAAATTCGTAGATGCTGATGCTGTTATGGGCAAGAATCGACAGACTTGTGTAATCATTCTGCCCATATTCTATTCTAATTCTATTAAAATGGGTCATCGACTGCCCATTTTTGTACAGTAGACCTCATATTGGGGCAACTTGAAAAACAGTACCGTTTTACCCTTACATACAAGAAACAAGAGATCACGATCTTCGATTCCGCAGGAGCACTAACGATCACAGATGAAATGAAGAAAGAGAATCGAAAAGCCCTGAGAACTGTCTGAACGATCTGGGATCGTGAGTTTTCTCAGGGCTCTAACAATCTTGCCCAAATCTTCGATTTGGCGCGCAGATTGTATACTAGAGTCACAGTGCTTCAGCACGTGGTGACTCTTCTGTTATTCTCTCTGAATGAATCGTGGTGATCGATAGCGACGAGGACTTAGCACCGGCACAAGCGGTCCATCCTAGTACGCCTCTTCCATATGCTTGATATGCTTATAGCGCTTCGCCGCATCCTCTGTGCCCTTATCAAAGAGTTCCTTGGCTTCTTCCGGGAAGGTCCGCTTGAGGGCTGCGTATCTCGTCTCACCGTCGAGGAATTCCTCATAAGTGATGCTCGGCTTCTTGGAATCGATCTGGAGCGGATGCTCTTTGCGAGGGTCGAAGCGGTAAAGGATCCAGTATCCTGCATCGACCGCCCTCTTCATCTCCTCTTGCACTTTGCTCATGCCGCGCTTGATACCGTGGGAAGTACATGGTGTGTATGCGATGACCACGCTTGGTCCGTCGTATTCTTCTGCTTCTTTCAGGGCCTTGATCAGCTGGTTCGGGTTTGCTCCCATAGCCACCTGAGCTACGTAGACGTTCCGGTAGCTTCTCATGAGAGCTCCGAGATCCATCTTCTCGCTCTTCTTGCCGCTGAATGCGAACTGTGCCACAGCGCCCATCGGCGTCGCCTTACTGCTCTGTCCGCCGGTGTTGGAGTACACTTCCGTATCCACGACGAATACGTTCACGTTCTCGCCGCTGTTGATGACGTGAGCCAGGCCTCCGAATCCGATATCGTAAGCCCATCCGTCGCCGCCGTACATCCAGAAGGTCTTCTTGGCCAGCTGGTCTTTGCTGTCTGCGATCTCCGCTGCCAAAGGATCCGAGGATCCCTCCAGTGCCGCAAGGAGTCCATCCGATGCGATCCTGGATGCGTCGAAGTTATCGAATGCTTCGATGTATTTCTCGCAGGCCTCTTTGACATCGCCAGTCGACTTCTCGGCGAGGGCCGCCACCTTTTCTTTGACGGCATCTCTCTGCTGCCTTACGGACAGGAACATGCCCAGGCAGAGCTCTGCGTTATTTTCAAACAGGGAGTTCGTCCAGGCCGGACCAAATCCTCTGCGGTCTGTCGTGTATGGGATACCAGGCATGGATGCTCCCCAGGCCTGTGTGCATCCTGTCGCGTTAGCCCAGTAAACGCGCTCGCCGAAGAGCTGCGTCATAAGCTTTGCGTATGGGGTCTCACCGCATCCTGCGCATGCAGCCGAGAATTCCACGAGCGGCTTTTTGAACTGGCTGCCCTTGATGGACCAGCGATTGAACAGGTCGCCCTTATCCTTGATCGTAAGACCGTATTCCCAGCGAGCCTTCGCATCATCATCCAGTGTAACAGGCACCATCGTCAGTGCCTCCACAGGACAGCTTTCTGCGCAGCTTCCGCAGCTGGTGCAGTCAAAGGATGATACGCTGATGTTGTAGTGATATCCCTTTGCAGCGCCCACGGCAGGAACCGTTTCGATACCAATCGGAGCCGCATCCTTTTCTTCATCGTCCAGCAGATACGGTCTGAGACATGCGTGAGGACATACCAGGGAGCACTTGTTGCACTGGATGCACTTCTTCTTGTCCCATTCCGGGATCGTGACTGCGATGCCTCGTTTCTCAAAGGCAGTCAGTCCCATCTCCATGTTGCCGTGCTGCTTGTTCATGAAGGTGCTGACCGGAAGGTCGTCACCCTTCTGTGCGTTCACAGGCTCCAGTATCCTGCGGACCACATCAGGAACATCAGGATCCGCCTCATCGGAAAGAGCCTTGTTCAGGATGCTGACAGCAACGTTCTCTGTTTCCGGAAGTTCAGCCCATTCTGCAGGCACATCGATCTTCACAAGTTCCGTTGCACCGGCATCGATGGCAGCCACGTTCATGGCCACGATGTCGTCACCCTTTGCCATGTAGGTCTTGCGAGCCGCAGCCTTCATGAGATCCAGAGCCTCATCCTTCGGGATGATCCCGGTTATCGCAAAGAATGCTGCCTGGAGCACAGTGTTCGTGTGGCTTCCAAGCCCCAGTCTCATGGCGATATCCGTTGCATCGATCGTATAGAACGAAATGTTCTTCGTTGCGATGTATCTCTTGACATCATCCGGGATGTTCTCGTCGAGTTCCTCCGGTTTCCACTGGCAGTTGAGCAGGAACGTGCCGTTTTCTTTCAGCTCGCTGACCATGTCGTACTGTCTGAGGTAACTCTGGTTGTGGCATGCCACGAACTCCGCCCTCTTGACGTAGTAACTTCCCTTGATCGGCTCCTTGGAGAACCTCAGGTGGGACTTCGTACATCCCAGAGATTTCTTCGCATCGTATTCAAAGTATGCCTGGGCGTAGATGCCTGCTGCCTCTGCCAGGATACTTACCGTATTTTTGTTCGCGCCTACGGTACCGTCGCCGCCCAGTCCCCAGAACTTGCAGCGGTATGCACTTCCCTTTGATACGCCGGAAACGTGCGGAGCATCGAGGGAAAGATGTGTCACGTCGTCTACGATACCGATGGTGAATCCTTCGATCGGATTGTCGCTTTCGAGGTTTCTGTAGACTGCCAGGATCTGGTCAGGATCCGTATCCTTTGAAGAAAGGCCGTAGCGACCGCCGATGACTTTGAACATGCGGCCCGTCTTGATCATGGCCGTACATACGTCCTGATACAGCGGTTCGCCGGCAGCGCCCATGTCTTTGCATCTGTCCAGTACGGCAACGCGCTGCACCGTCTCCGGGATCGCTTCCATGAGCTTTTCTGCGGAGAACGGACGGTAGAGATGTACCTGGACGAATCCCGTCTTTTTGCCGCGCTCGTTCAGATAGTCGACAGCGAGTTTGACTACGCCGCTTACGGAACCCATGGCGATGATCACATCCGTTGCTTCCGGATCACCGTAGTAATTGAAGAGGTGGTACTCCCTGCCCGTCAGCTCGCTGATCTTGCCGAGATACTTCTCTACGACATCAGGAACTGCATCATAGGACAGATTGTTGGCTTCTCTGATCTGGAAATATACATCCGGGTTCTGTACCGTGTTTCTGAGCACAGGATGCTCCGGATTCAAAGCGTCTTTTCGGAATCTTGCGAGGGCTTCCTTATCCACCATGTCCACGAGGGCCTGTCTGTCAGGCTCTTCGACTGTGGTCAGCTCATGGCTCGTACGGAATCCGTCGAAAAAGTGCATGAACGGAACGCTCGTCTCTATAGCAGTAAGGTGTGCCACAGCTGCAAGGTCCAGGACTTCCTGTACGGTTCCTGTACAGAACATGGCATATCCCGTGGATCTGCAGTCCATGACGTCACTGTGATCGCCAAAAATACTCATGGCGTGTGTACCGACGGTACGTGCAGCGACATGCATGACGGAAGGCAGTCTCTCCCCTGCGATCCTGTGCATGACAGGGATCATGAGCATGAGTCCCTGGCTGGATGTGTATGTCGTTGCCAGCGCACCCGTCTGGAGCGCACCGTGGACAGCTCCGATGGCACCGGCCTCACTTTGCATCTCCTGCAGCGTTACCGGCTGGCCGAACATGTTCTTGCGTCCTTTGGCCGACCATACATCGGTTTTTTCTGCCATAGGAGAAGATGGTGTGATCGGGTAGATCGCAGCGATCTCCGTGAAATCATATGCTATATGGGCGGCAGCTTCGTTGCCGTCCATCGTCACAAGTTTCTTTTTATTTTCTTCGGGCATTGGTTTTCCTTCTTTCAGTCTTATTCTAATCCAAGGCTCTTGGCTGCATCCTCACGCATCTTGTACTTGAGGATCTTGCCGGCCGCATTCATCGGGAATGAATCCACGAATCTAATATACTTCGGCAGTTTATGTCTTGCAAGTCTTCCGAGGATATAATCGCGCATTTCTGCTTCTGTAACTTCCTCGCCTTCTTTGAGAATGATGCATGCCATGGCCTCTTCTCCGTACTTCTTGTCCGGAACGCCGATGACCTGCACGTCCTGTACGGCAGGATGCGTATAGATGAACTCCTCGATTTCCTTTGGATAGATATTCTCTCCGCCTCGGATGATCATGTCTTTGAGACGACCCGTGATGCGGTAGTTGCCGTTCTCATCTTTGCATGCCAGATCTCCGGAGTGGAGCCAGCCGTCTTCGTCGATGGTCTCCTTCGTCGCTTCAGGCATCTTGTAGTACCCCTTCATCTGGTTGTAGCCCTTGGCGCAGAACTCACCGTTGACACCTGGAGGTACTTCCTCACCCGTTTCCGGATCGATGATCTTGCAAAGGACGTGCGGGAAGTCGTACCCCACAGTTTCTGTACGTACATCCAAAGGATCGGTCCATGCGGACATGGTGTTGCCAGGCGCACATTCTGTCTGGCCGTAAACACTTACGATACCCGTCATGTGCATCTCGTCCGGCTCTGCTGCCCTTCTCATGAGTTCCGGAGGACATCCGGATCCAGCCATGATCCCTGTACGCATGTACGAGAAGTCCGTCTTGCGGTAATCAGGATGGTTGAACATGGCGATGAACATGGTCGGTACACCGTTGAAGCACGTGATCTTCTCCTGATTGATGCAGGCCAGTGATGACTTGGCCGAGAAGTATGGCATCGGACACATGGTGGTCCCGTGGGTCATGGAGCTCGTCATACTGAGCACCATGCCGAAGCAGTGGAACATCGGCACCTGTATCATCATGCGGTCTGCCGTCGAAAGCCCCATCCTGTCGCCGATACACTTACCGTTGTTGACAACGTTGTAGTGCGTGAGCATAACGCCCTTCGGGAATCCAGTAGTACCTGACGTGTACTGCATGTTGCAGACGTCATCCGGCTGCACCTGGGCAGCGAGACGAGCCGTCTCTTCTTTTGGCACCATATCGGCTCTGGCCATGACCTCATCGAATGTGAGGCAACCCTTCTGTCTGAATCCGTATGTGATGACGTTTCTCAGGAACGGCAGGCGCTTGCAGTGAAGCGGCGTGCCCGGCTTGCTGTCTGCGATCTCAGGACAGAGTTCATTGATGATGGCAGCGTAATCACTGTCCAAGGCTCTGTCGATCATGACGAGTGTATGGGTATCCGACTGACGGAGCAGATATTCTGCTTCGTGGATCTTATATGCCGTGTTCATGGTGACCAGGACAGCGCCGATGCGGCAGCATGCCCAGAATGTGATGTACCACGCAGGAACGTTGGTGCACCATACCGTTACCTTGTAGCCAGGCTTGACGCCCATGGACACCAGTGCTCTCGCAAAGTTGTCGACGTCTTCTCGGAACTGTTCGTATGTTCTCGTGTAGTCCAGTGTCGTATATTTGAAGCAGTACTGATCCGGGAATTCCTCTGCCATCCTGTCGAGGACCTGCGGGAATGTCAGATCGATCAGCTCATCCTTCTGCCATACGTAGCGGCCCGTGCCGTCGTGGTTATAATAGAGACCCTTTTCTCTCTTGTTCGTCCTCTGGAACCTGTGCATGTAGTTCACAAAGTGTGCGAGGATGACGTCTCTGTCTGTGAGTTCTTCCAGCCACTGCGGCTTCCATTCCAGTGAGATGTGTCCTGCGTAGTCCACGCTCTCGAGGGCGCGCATGACTTCCTCTACCGGGAACGTACCTTCGCCTATGAGCTCGAAAACGTCGTAGTCCAGACTGTCTCTCATGTGTACGTGCTTGACGTATGCTCCGAGATTCGTGATGGTCTCTGCCGGTGACTCGTCAAAGTCTCTGTAAGGATGATGTACGTCCCAGAGAACTGCGATCTGGTCGCATGCGAATCTGTCCAGGAGGGCTCTCAGTTCTTCCGTTGAGGAGAAGAGTCCGCATGTCTTGATGAGTATAGTGATGCCCAGGTCTTCCGCCAGAGGCACGAGTTTCTTAAGTGTTTCTTCAGCCGGTGCTACATCTTCGCCGGAAGCCCATACTGCAACGTATGGTGATCCCAGATCTGCAGCAAGTCTCATCTCATTCTTCAGGTTGTCCAGGCACTCATCCGTAGTGACTGCGATATCAAGTGAGCTGTCGAAGCATGCGAGCTCCAGATGACGCTCCTTGAGGGCTCTGTAGGATGATGCGATGGAGTATTTGTGGAAAGGTCCGCCCTTTTCTGTCCACTGTGGTGCTGCTGATATATGGTAGATCTCTATGCCGTCGAAGTCCATTTCCGTCGCTTCCGCGAGGATATCCTCCCATGTAAGCTCCGGCCAGCCTCTTGTCGAAAAAGAGAGTTTCATTATTCTTCCTCCTCATATACGATCTTATTTACTGCACTAACGTATGCATTGATAGAAGAACCTATGATGTCAGTGGATATTCCTCTTCCGGAATATACTTTGCCGCTGGCGCTTCTGAGGCGGACGATGGTCTCGCCCATAGCTTCTCTACCTTCCGTTACGGCCTGGATCTGAAGATCATCCAGCTCGTAGTTCTTGCCAACGATCTCTTCTATGGCGTGGAAGGATGCGTCTACCGGTCCGTCACCAACTGCGAGGCCGTCGTATACCTGACCGTTTTTGATGAGTCGGATATGGCTCGTAGCCGTGATCGTATTACCGGAATTGATAACGAAATTGTCCAGTTTATACGTAGGAGGTACCTGGAGCGCTGAAGATGCGATGATGGCATCCAGTTCCTTAGCACCTACGGATTCTTTCTTTGATGCGATCCTTGTGAACTCCTCGTAAACGTTCTTGGAATCTTCTTCACTCAGATCGTATCCCATGGTTGCTGCTGCCTTCAT
>CAMNNV010000066.1 GCA_946546075.1 uncultured Bacillota bacterium
GGAGAGCAGGTCTTCCTGGAGGTGGGAAGCCTCAGCGGCGGAGAAAAGGCAAGGCTTTCTCTGCTCAAACTGATGATGTCCGGGGCGAACCTTCTGGTGCTGGACGAGCCTACGAACCACCTGGACATCGAGTCAAAGGAAGTCTTCGAAGAGGCTTTGATGGATTTTCCGGGGACGTGCATCATCGTATCCCATGACAGATACTTTCTGAACAGGGTCCCGACGAGGATCCTCGAGCTCACAGACCATGGCATGGACAGCTATCTGGGCAAGTACGACTACTACCTGGAGAAAAAACAGGCGGAAGTGCGTTCGGGCAAAGAGTACATGCGCGATCTCGCAAAGGATACGGGGGTATCAACAGAGACGGGAGAAGTCAGGGCGCCGGAGATCTCGAGTGCGGAGGAGCGAAGGCTCAAAAAAGAAAAGGAAGCCGAAGAGCGAAGGCTCCGCAGGAATCGTGAAAAACTCGAAAAAGAGATCACGGGTCTTGAAGCGGATATCGCAGATATCGAAGAGCAGCTCACTTTGGAAGAGAACGTCACGGATCACGTGAAGCTGGCAGAATTGGCCGAAAAACTTGCAGAAAAAAAGGACCTTCTGGACGAGAAATACGAAGCCTGGATGGAACTTCAGCAATAGCAGGGAAAGTCAATTTTGTTTAAATGTATTGCATTAGATGGGAGCATCAATTATAATAAATTCGTCGAATGTGACCATTTTTTGGCATAGACAAACATTCTATTTAATGGAGGTAATAATATGACACTTGAGAAGATCAAAGGAATAATAGCAGAGCAGCTGGGAGTTGACGAAGAGGAAGTTAAACTGGAAACGAATCTGGCTAAGGATCTTGAGGCTGACTCACTGGACGCAGTAGAGATCATCATGGCTATCGAAGATGAATTCGATATCGAAGTACCTGATGAAGATGCTGAGAAGTTTGCTACTGTAAACGACATCGTAAGCTACGTAGAAGCGAAAGCGTAGTTTCAGGACGGAATTGGCACTATGAAGAAGCAGGTCAAGATCTCAAACGCAGTCATCAAAAGGTTGCCAAGATATCGCAGATACCTGAAGGAACTCCACAAGAAGGGCGTCGACAAGATCTCTTCTAACGAGTTCAGCAGACTGATAGGTTACACAGCTTCACAGATCAGACAGGACCTGAATAACTTCGGCGGTTTCGGTCAGCAGGGATATGGCTACAGCGTAGACGGTCTCTACAAAGAGATCAGCGCCATCCTCGGACTGGACAGGAAGTATAAGATGGTCATCATGGGAGCAGGCAACCTGGGACAGGCTATAGCCAATCATACATACTATTATAAGACGGGATTCGTTGTAGACAGCATATTCGAAGTCAATCCGCGGCTTATAGGTATCAAGATCAATGATATAGAGGTCAGAGATTACGAAGATCTGGTCGAGTACGTTGAAGAGAACGAAATCGACATCGGCGTGATCTGTACTACTAAGGAAGTTGCACAGGAAGTTGCAGATAAATTGTGCTTTGCGGGGGTGAAGGGCATTTGGAACTTTGCACCTGTGGACATTGAGATACCGAGCCACGTGGCAGTAGAGAACGTGCATCTGAGCGACGGACTCCATTCCCTGGCCTATCACATCAATAGGAATCAGGAAGAAGCGAAAACTAAATAAAAAGCAAAAAATTAAATAACCGTTTCTCAGTGAAACGGTTATTGCTTTTCGATTCGAATCTTATGCTAGCATTCTATACGAAAATTGGAAGTTATGCTTCCTCGATTGCTCCTGTTGGGCAAGCTCCACAGCAAGCTCCGCAGTCGATGCATGAACCTTCATCGATTACATAGATGCCCTCATCGCCTTCGCTGATTGAGCCAACCGGACATTCGTCGATGCAAGCTCCGCAGCTGATGCAAGCTGATGTGATTTTGTATGCCATTGCTTATACCTCCTTTGTATTTTATCAAACGACAAAAGGATTATAACAAAAGACAATGGGGAATTCAAGATGAAAATTTACGCACTTATAGGAAAAAGCGGTACAGGCAAAAGTTTTCAGGCTGTGAACCTGTGCAAAGAGAAGAAAATCAAGAGTATCATCGATGATGGTCTCTTCATATATGAGAACAAAGTAGTCGCGGGGATCTCTGCCAAGAGGCAGCCGACGAAGATCGGCGCCGTGAAGACGGCCCTGTTCCATACAGATGAGCACATGGAGGAGGTCAGATCTGCGATAGACGAGTATGCTCCGGATTCCATGCTGATCATCGGGACATCCGACAGCATGGTGGAGAAGATCGCTGCAAGACTCGGGCTGCACGGTATCGACGAGAAGGTCTATATCGAGGACATCACCACGGAGGAGCAGAGGGAGATCGCCAACGTGCAGAGACACCAGCTGGGCAAACACGTCATCCCGGCGCCTACATTCCAGCTGAAGCATCAGTTCTCCGGTTACTTCATGCCGCCTGTGAAGATCCTTCTCAAAGAATGGGGATCTCTCAGGGAAGCATCGGAGAAGTCGGTGGTCCGCCCGACATACAGCTACATGGGGGACTACAGGATATCGGACAAAGTGTTCTCGGATATCGTCGAGTGCCTGCGGATCAGCACGAAGGATGTTATGGAGATCGTGAAGGTGACATTCTGCCAGATGCAGGAGGGCCTGGAAGTGGAACTGTCTGTCAATCTGAGATATGGCGCATGCATACCGCTGGCAGGACGTAAATTCCAGCAGGAGATCGCAGACAAGATCGAGGAGATGACGGCGTTTAATGTTATCAATATCGATATGGAGATAAACGATCTGGTATGAGCGAAAAGTACAAGGAAGCCGCCGCAAAAGACAGCGCACTGTATTTCAACGGAATAGATGATTTCGATACTGACCACATTTTCGATTGTGGTCAGTGTTTTCGATGGGAAAGAAACGAGGATGGAAGCTACGACGGGATCGCAGCAGACAAAGTGGCGACGGTGTCGTATGAGAAAGACACGCACACCCTTTGCATCCGGGGAGCATCCGAAGACGATCGCGGATTTTGGGAGACGTACTTCGATCTCGGAAGGGACTACGATGCCATTAAAAGAGATCTGGCAGAAGACCCTGTCATGGCGGGAGCCATTCGCCGCGGAAGCGGGATCAGGATCCTGCAGCAGGATAAGTGGGAGGCGCTGGTTTCTTTCATCATATCCCAGAACAACAATATCCCGAGGATAAAGGGGTGCATCGAGAATCTGTCCCGTTCTCTGGGAGAACACGTCTGCACGCGCGGTGAACGTGAATACTTTGCGCTTCCGGAGCCTGAGGTGCTGGCGGAAGCAAGCCTTGAGGATCTTGCTCCTGTGCGGCTCGGGTACAGGGCGAAGTATCTTATCGAGACCGGGAAGATGGTGGCAGAGGAAGGCCGCGAAAGCCTTGAGAAACTGGCAGATCCTGCGCTTTCTCACGAGGAAGTCCTGGAGGCTCTCAGGCGCTATCCGGGGGTCGGGCCGAAGGTGGCAAACTGCATCGCGCTCTTCGGTCTGGGACGGCTGGACAGTTTCCCGCTCGACGTGTGGATGAAGCGGGTCATGGCAAAACTCTATGGATTCAGCGAAAAAGATGTGAAGGGGATGGCCGCCTTTGCAGCGGAGAAATTCGGGCCGTACGGAGGGCTGGCACAGCAGTATCTTTTTTATTACATCACCCATTTTCCGGAGTTATTTCAAGATTAGAAAAAGAATTGTATTACCTTCTTGACAAACAGGAATGATGGTTGTAAATTATAGTTAGCACTCGAAAGGTATGAGTGCTAACAACAGTAAAATACGGGCCCGGCCCGCTAATAAATCAAAGGAGATGAAACTATGAGTACTGGAATCAAACCAATCGGCGCAAGAGTTGTAATCAAGCAGGTAGCAGCTGAGAAGAAGACTCAGAGCGGCATCATTCTGGCAGGAGCTGCAGAAGAGAAGCCTCAGTATGCAGAGGTCGTTGCAGTAGGTCCCGGAACGGAAGAAGAGAAGATGCAGATCAAGGAAGGCGAGAAGGTCATCTATTCTCAGTATGCAGGAACACCTGTTAAATTGAACGGCGTTGAATACATAATCGTGAACCAGAGAGACATCCTGGCAGTCATCGAAGATTAATTATTATTGAAGGGAGCATAGTTAAATGGCTAAGGAATTACATTACGGAGAAGAGGCCAGAAGAGGCCTGCAGGCAGGCGTAGACAAGCTGGCTGATACAGTTAAGATCACACTTGGACCTAAGGGAAGAAACGTACTGATCGATAAGGCTTTTGGTGCACCGCTCATCACCAACGACGGTGTTACGATCGCCAGAGAGATCGAACTTGAAGATAAAGTTGAGAACATGGGCGCTCAGGTCGTCAAGGAAGTCGCTTCCAAGACAAACGACGTTGCCGGTGACGGTACTACGACAGCTACACTGCTGGCACAGACGATGATCAGAGAAGGATTCAAGAACGTAGCAGCAGGTGCTAACCCAATGGTTATCAAGAGAGGTATCCAGGGTGCAGTAGACGTAGCAGTCGATGAGATCAAGAGAATCGCTAAGCCGGTAGAGAGCAAGGAAGCCATCGCGAACGTAGCAGCAGTTTCCGCAGGCGACCAGGAGATCGGCGACCTCATCGCAGAGGCTATGGAGAAGGTCGGAAGAGACGGCGTCATCACTGTTGAAGAAGCGAAATCCATGGGAACGACCCTGGACGTAGTGGAAGGTATGCAGTTCGACAGAGGATACTTCTCACCATACATGGTTACAGATACAGAGAAGATGGAAGCAGTTCTCGAGAAGCCGCTCATCTTCATCACAGATAAGAAGATCAGCAACATCCAGGAGATCCTGCCGGTTCTCGAGCAGGTCGTACAGCAGGGCCGCAAGCTCCTGATCATCTGCGATGATCTGGAAGGCGATGCTCTGGCAACCATCATCGTAAACAAACTGAGAGGACAGTTCGAATGCGTAGCTGTCAAGGCACCTGGATTCGGTGAAAGAAGAAAGGCTTACCTGGAAGATATCGCAGTCCTCACAGGTGGTACATACATCTCAAGCGATCTGGGATACGAACTGAAGGAGACTACGATCGACATGCTGGGTACTGCAGCAACGGTCAAGATCGACAAGGACAACACGGTCATCGTAGACGGAGCTGGTGATGCTGCAGCTATCGCAGACAGAGTTAACCAGATCAAGAGACAGATCGAGACGACGAACTCAGACTTCGACAGAGAGAAGACACAGGAGAGACTGGCTAAGATGTCAGGCGGCGTAGCAGTGATCAAGGTCGGTGCTGCAACTGAGACAGAACTGAAGGAGAAGAAACTGAGGATCGAAGATGCACTGAACGCTACGAAGGCAGCTGTTCAGGAAGGTATCGTATCAGGCGGCGGCGTTGCTCTGGTAAACGCTATTCCTGCAGTAACAGCTTACGTTGAGACACTCTCCGGAGACGTCAAGACAGGCGCTAAGATCATCGAAAGAGCTCTGGAAGAGCCGGTTAGACAGATCGCTGAGAACGCAGGCTTCGAAGGAAGCGTTGTTGTAGCTCAGGTCAAGGCAAGCGAAGCCGGCGTGGGATTCAACGCAGCTACAGAAGAGTACGTTGACATGATCTCAGCAGGTATCGTAGACCCAGCTAAGGTAACGAGATCTGCTCTGCAGAACGCAGCTTCCGCTTCAGCACTTCTGCTGACGACAGAAGCAGGCATCTGCGATGCACCGGCACCGGAAGGCGCAATGCCTCCAATGCCAGGCGGAATGGGCGGCGGAATGCCGGGCATGATGTAAACTGAAGAATTCTGAGGGAGTCCATTTGGACTCCCTTTTAATTTGTAATTGTGTTTCTGTTTCATATATAGTAAAATTAACAATTAACATATACAAAAGGATTCAATTGCACGAGTTAAGATACAGGAGGCAAAAAACTATGGCGTACATCTATGAAGAACCATCGAGAACATTTAACGAATACCTGCTGGTTCCGGGTTATTCATCCACGGAATGCAGGGTCGAGAATGTTTCACTGAAGACACCGCTTACCAAGTACAGGAAGGGTGAGGAAGAACCCGCTATCACTATGAACATCCCTATGGTATCTGCCATCATGCAGGCCGTTTCAGGGGACAGACTGGCTATCGCACTTGCTAAGGAAGGCGGCGTTTCTTTCATATATGGTTCTCAGACAGTAGAGAGTCAGGCCGCCATGGTAAGAAGGGTCAAGGATCACAAGGCCGGATTCGTAAGAAGCGATGCCAACATCAGACCGGATCAGACACTGGCAGAACTGCTGGAGCTCAAGGAGAGAACAGGCCACTCAACGACAGCCGTAACCGTTGACGGTACAGCTGAAGGCAAAATGGTAGGCCTCGTTACCAGCAGAGACTACAGGATCAGCAGGATGCCGCTTGACACCAGAGTCGCAGAATTCATGACACCTTTTGAAAAACTCGTCGTAGCAGACAAAGGCGTCACACTCAGCGAAGCTAACGACATCCTTTGGGAGCACAAGCTGAATGCGCTTCCTATCGTAGATAAGAACCAGAGACTGGACAGCTTCGTGTTCCGTAAGGACTACGACAGCCACAAGATGTATAAGGACGAGCTGCTGGATGCAGACAAGAGATACGTAGTAGGCGCCGGTATCAACACGAGAGACTACGCTCAGAGAGTACCGGCACTTCTGGAAGCCGGCGCGGACATCCTTTGCATCGACTCCTCCGAAGGATACACGGAGTGGCAGAAACTGACCATCGACTGGATCAGAGAGCACTACGGCGACAAAGTAAAGGTCGGCGCAGGAAACGTAGTAGACCGCGAAGGTTTCAGATATCTGGCAGAAGCAGGTGCTGATTTCGTCAAGATCGGTATCGGCGGCGGCTCCATCTGCATCACGAGAGAACAGAAGGGTATCGGCCGTGGACAGGCTTCCGCTGTTATCGACGTGGCAGCAGCAAGAGACGAGTATTTCGAAGAAACAGGCATCTACGTACCGATCTGCTCCGACGGCGGCATCGTTTACG
>CAMNNV010000067.1 GCA_946546075.1 uncultured Bacillota bacterium
AGCTGGATGATCCATGGCTCATAGGAATACTTCAGTGAAAGATATCTGATCTCATCTTCACCCCTTGCAGGGAGCATCAGCTGCATCTTCTTGTTGATGTACTCTCTGAGAACGCCGTTGATGAGTCCTGCCTTGGATCTGCAGTATCTCTTTGCCAGTACAACGCTCTCATTGACTGCAGCGTATTCCGGAACGGAATCCATCTGTCCCAGCTGATACAGACCCATCCTGAGGATCGTCAGCTCAGGGTTCTTCAGGCTGCCTGCCCCATCCTTCACCAGAAGATCGATGTAGTAATCCAACGTCATCTTGCTTTCGATCACGCCGTAGACCAGCTCTCTGACGAATGCAGGATTTGTCGGCTTAGCGATCTTGATGTGATGGTTGAGTGCCAGATTTGAGTATGATTTTTTGCTCTCCACGTCAAGGAGTGTAAGATATGCTGTTTTTCTGTTTGCGTCCATTTTAGTCTCTCCCTCTGAGTACGAGAATTCTTATAAGGTTAGCGATAGCTGTCGCAAGAGCTGCCACGTACGTCATGGCAGCAGCCGAAAGGACTTTCTTGGCTCCTTTGAGCTCGGATGCGTCCAGTATCCCAAGTTGATTTATCTGCTTAAGCGCTCTGCTGCTTGCGTTGAACTCAACCGGCAGAGTCACTGTATGGAACAATATGACTACGAGGAAAAACAGTACTCCGATATCGAATATGAGATTTCCTGTAGCAGCGTTTCCGGCCTGCGCGATGATCAGGCCTATGATGAGCAGCGGCCAGGACAGTGAGGATGTGACACTCACCACCGGGGCCATCTTGCTCCGGAAAGTCAGAAAACCGTATGATGTACCGTCCTGGATGGCGTGTCCTGACTCATGAGCCGCGATGCATACTGACGCAACAGAAGAACCGTGATAGACATCACTGGAAAGTCTCATCACGTCGTTTGCAGGGTCATAATGGTCAGTGAGCGTCCCCGGGACAATCTCAATAGGCACGTGACCCATTCCGTTGGAATCGAGAATCATACGCGCCGCCTGTGCACCGGTTATTCCTCTATCTGTAGGTATATTTGAATATCTGCTATAAGCCGACTTCACCTTCGCCTGAGCGAAGATCGTGAATATGATTGCCGGCACCAGCAAAATGATCGACGGGTCATACCACCCGAACATTCCGTACATTCAGTCACCTCTACAACATTTTATCTTAAAACAGTACCGATTTCAATGGAATTGCCCTTCAAATACTCGCCCACCGGAACTCTTTTTTTACCCGGAACCTGGATGATATCCACCCGGAGTACTCCGCCTCCTGCGCTGATGTCGAGCCCCTCTGTTCCTGCTGCGATCAGCGTTCCTGCAGGCTCTGCGCATTCTGTGCCAAGGTCTTTTCCGTGCCACAGTTTGACCTGCTTATCTCCCATGTAGCAGTAGACGCCCGGCCACGGATCGAAGGCTCTGATCATGCGGGCCAGTCTGGCAGGATCCGTATTGAAATCTGCATGTCCGTCTTCCTTTGAGATCATCGGTGCGTATGTGGACAGGGCATCGTCCTGCTTCTCCGGCACGATCTCGTCGAACTTCTCCAGCGTCCTGATGAGAAGCTTCGCGCCTGCCTCGGCCAGAGCATCGTGGAGCTGTTCTCCTGTCATCTCACCGATCTCCACAGCAGTCTTCGTGAGCATATCCCCCGTATCGAGGCCCTCTGCCATCTTCATGATGGTGACGCCTGTCTTCTCATCTCCCTCGATGATCGCCGCCTGTATCGGCGCGGCGCCTCGGAATCTCGGGAGGAGAGATGCGTGGATATTGATGCACCCTTTTGGCGGGAGCTCCAGCACATCCTTTGGGAGAATCTTGCCGTAGGCAGCAACGACGATGAGGTCGGGAGCGATCTCTTCCAGTCTGTCCATGAATTCCTGGTTGCCTTTGATCTTCTGAGGCTGCAGGACCTCTATGCCCATGGACAGAGCCGCTTCCTTGACGGGTGAGAACCGCACTTTCTTGCCTCTGCCGCTGACTGCGTCAACCTTTGTCACTACTGCTGCCACATCGTGTCCCGCTTCTGCCATTGCCTTGAGAGGCGGCACTGCGAAATCCGGTGTGCCCATATATACTATCTTCATTCTTCTTCAGGCCTTTCTTCCGGTGTGAAAGTTTCTGTAGCTTTATCCACGAAGAGCACGCCGCTGAGATGGTCGTATTCGTGGCACATCACGTTGGCATGGAACCCTTCGAATTCGTATTCCTGAGGCTCGCCGTTGCGGTCCAGACCCTTGATGGTGATCTTCATCGGCCGTTCCACCTTGCCCAGAAGTCCCGGTACGCTCAGGCATCCTTCTTCGCACTCCTGTGTGCCTTCCTGGGATGTGATCTCAGGGTTTATGAAGTAATACACTTCGTCAGGAACCGGCTCTGCGACGAACATCTGCCGGAGTATTCCTACCTGAGGAGCCGCAAGGCCGACGCCGTCTGCGTTTCTCATGGTCTCCACCATATCGTCAAGGATCAGGCGGATCCTGTCTGTTACTTCATCAACAGGTCTGCACGTCTTTCTCAGGACCTCGTCCCCTTCTCTTGCTATCTTTCTTATTGCCATTATTTCCTCCATTTTTAACTGAAGCTGTATGGATTGATGTCCACAACAGCAGTATATAGCTTTTTCTTCTTGGCTCTGTCGAGCTGCCGGATCTCTTCGATGGCGGCGCTGTACGCTCTGCGCTTTCCTGCCGGGCATTTGATGAGCATGGACCATCGGTAGACGTCCCGTATCTTGCTCATGTAGGCCTCCTGCGGCGCAAAGACATTTCGCCTGTCTTCCTCCGGCAGGATCCGGAGCAGTTTCTCATGCCAGAACTGTGCTCCCGCCTTGGCCTCTTCAGGATCCTTGGCGGTGAAGATCACCTGGTAAAGATCGCTGTACGGCGGATAGCAGAGCATGTGTCTCAGCATGTCCTCTTCCCGGTAGAAGCCCTCGTAATCCTGGGCTGCCGAAAATGTCACCGCATAGTTATCCGGGCTGTAGGTCTGGATGATGACACGTCCGATCTTGTCGCCTCTTCCGGCTCTTCCCGCTGCCTGCGTGACAAGCTGGAAGGTGCGCTCCGGAGACCGAAAATCCGGTATGTTCAGGGACACATCTGCTGCCACGATCCCCACGAGACCGACGTTACGGAAGTCCAGACCCTTGGCGATGATCTGGGTGCCGATGAGGATATCCGTCTCCTTTTTTCGGAAGGCGCTGAGCCTCTTGGCCAGTGCTCCCCGTTCTTTGATCGTGTCGAGATCCAGCCTGTCCGTCACGAGGTCCGGGAACATCTCGTCCACTGCTTCCTGCAGTTTCTCTGTCCCAGTCCCAAAGTATCTCATGTACTTGCTTCCGCAGTCCGGGCACTTTCTCGGCGCGATCTCTCTGTGTCCGCAGAAATGGCAAACGGCCTCGCCGCTGCTCCTGTGATACGTGAGGGAAAGCCCGCATACGGGACACTTCATCACGAATCCGCATTCTCTGCAGGAGAGGAACGTGGAGTATCCACGCCGGTTCAGAAAGAGCATGACCTGCCTGCCTTCTGCCGTCTCGTGCTCAATGGCGTCTGCCAGCTTCCGGCTGATGATGGACCGGTTGCCCTTCTTCAATTCTTCTCTCATGTCCACCACTTCCACGTGAGGAAGCGGTGTCTTGTTGTATCTCTCTTTCAGCGTAATGAGCTTGTAGATCCCATTTCTCGCTCTGTGATACGTCACCACCGATGGCGTGGCGCTTCCCAGCATCAGGATGCCGTTATTGTCCTTGTCCTGCGTGCGCTTCAGTGCCACCTCCACCGTGTCGTACTTCGGTGTGAAGTCCGACTTGTACGTGCTCTCGTGCTCCTCATCGATGACGATGAGTCCGATATTCTCCAGAGGCGCGAACACCGCAGATCTGGCACCGATGACGATGTCCACCTCTCCGTTTCGGATGCGCTGCCACTGGTCGTAGCGCTCTCCGAGGGTCAGCCTGCTGTGCAGGATCGCCAGTCGCTGGGCGCCGAACCGTTCTCGGAATCGGTCCACTACCTGTCCCGTGAGGGAGATCTCCGGCACCAGCACGATCACCGTGCGACCTTTGCTTATCACAGCCTGGGCAGTTCGGATATAGAGCTCCGTCTTGCCGCTTCCCGTGATGCCGTGGATCAGGAACCTGTCGTGCTCCCCTCTCCGCACGGCCTCACCGATCTGCTCCATGGCAGCTTCCTGCTCCGCCGTGAGTTTCACATCTTCTGCGCTGCGTTTGCCCTCGATCAGCGGTTTCGGCTTGCGTCTCTTGGCCTTGCTCCCTGCGGGAGTGAACAGCCTGATAGCATCGATGTATCTGCAAAGGTACCGGCTCTTCATCCAGGCGGCGGTTGCCATCATCTCCCGGGAGAGCCTCACCTCTTCGTCCACCTCGGAGATCACTTTTATCTTCGGGCGGATGGCCTCCTCCGGCTCCTTTGCTTCCCCGGCCACATAAGCCTCTCGCGGCTTGTTGCCCAGGGCAAAGGGCACGATCACCTTATCCCCCGTCTTCAGGGGCTCGCCGTCATAGGCGTAGGTGTACAGCCTGTCGGTTTTATCTGTTCTGTTGTCTATAACAACATCGTAATATTTCATCCGTTACAGGAGGAAAATGTTGTTTTCCTCGCACTCCTTGATCATATCTTCCGGCCAGATGGATGCCTGCACTTCGCCGATATGAGCCTTCCTCAGGAAGTACATGCAGAGTCTGCTCTGTCCGATGCCGCCTCCGACGGAATACGGCAGTTCTTTGTTCAGGATCTTCTTGTGGAATTCCAGCTCTGCTCTGGCTTCTTCGCCGGCGATCTTGAGCTGTCTTGCCATAGCTTCCTCATCGACACGGATACCCATGGAGGATACTTCGAATGCTCTCTTGAGGATGTCATCGTAGAGCAGGATGTCGCCGTTGAGTTCCCAGTCGTCGTAGTCAGGAGCTCTGCCGTCGTGCTTTTCGCCGGATTTGAGGATGCCGCCGATCTTTTTGATGAAGACGGCTCTCTTTTCTTCTGTGATGGCATCTTCTCTCTCTTTCGGAGTCAGATCCGGATATCTGTCTTCCAGCTCCTGTGAAGTGATGAAATAGATCTCGTTCGGAAGGAAAGTCTGCAGTTCTCTGTAAGTCCTGTTGACGTAGTCGCCCAGGTTCTTCATTGCGCCGTAGATCGTGTTTACTGTCTCTTCGAGATATTCGTCCGTTCTGTCTTCCTTGTTGATTGCCTTCTCCCAGTCCCACTGGTCTACGTAAATAGAATGGAGGTTGTCCAGTTCCTCATCTCTACGGATGGCGTTCATGTCTGTATAGAGTCCTGTGCCCGGCTTGAACTTATATCTTCCCAGGGCCATTCTCTTCCACTTGGCAAGAGACTGTACGACCTCTACCTTGCGCTCGTCCATGTCTTTGATGGTGAAGGAAACGGTTCTCTCCACTCCGTTCAGGTTATCGTTGAGCCCCGACTGCGGATCAACAAAAAGTGGTGCTGATACTCTTCTCAGCTTCAGTCCGTAAGCCAGCTCAGCCTGGAAGAAGTCCTTGATCTTCTTGATGGCTCTCTGGCTCTCCATGTAATCGATGATCGGGGAATAATTTTCTGGAACTATTAATCTACTCATTTTCGCTTTCCTTTCTCTTCGAGTATTCACAACCGCAGTAATTCTGGCGGTATAAGTTGTATTTTTTTGATAACTGGATAGACCTGGCGAAGCCGTCCTTCTTCTTGAAGTCCCTATCCAGGAAGCTCAGTCCGTATACGAGGCTGAGGGCTCTTCCGATATCGGAGATCCGCTTGTAATTCTTGTGGGGACTGACAGTGAGTGTCGTCCCAAAGTAATCAAGCCCCCTTATACTTGCAGTCTCTGCTGCCTTCTCCAGTCTCTGCCTGAAGCAGACGGTGCACCTTGCCCCGCCTTCCGGCTCCTTCTCGAGACCCTCTGTAGCTTCAAAAAACGCTCCGGGACAGTAATCCCCCTCCAAAAGGTGGATCCTGCTTCTCCCCATGTTCTCCTCATTGAACTGGTGGATGAAACTGATCTGCGCTTCCCGCCTCTTCCTGTACTCCTCCTCATCGGTGATGCAAGGATTGTAAAAGAACACGGTCACGTCGAACTCATCCACGAGACGCTCAATGACGGCCGTGCTGCACGGTCCGCAGCAGCTGTGCAAAAGAAGTCCCGGCTTACCTTCAGTCTCCTGAGGATCATTGCTCAGTATACTATCCTTCACAGGCATGTCCGTACACGATACAGCCTGCGGCGCATTGCATTTTTTATCCGTCTCTGACATTGATAATTCCTCATTTCTGACCTATGATATAATAACAGTTAATTATAACATAAG
Organism: uncultured Bacillota bacterium; assembly: GCA_946546075.1. Taxonomy (GTDB): domain Bacteria; phylum Bacillota; class Clostridia; order Peptostreptococcales; family Anaerovoracaceae; genus Lentihominibacter. The sequence continues at coordinate 6,365 of CAMNNV010000067.1, forward strand.
AACGAGACAATGAATATGCAAAAGAGTGTTATTTTTGACCGGTCCGACGGTCAGGATCTTCGGATCAATTCCATCAGTACGTATCTCAAAACCCGCTTCGGAGGCAAAGTCGTAAAGCTCTCCGTCGACGGTGGTTTCACGTGCCCGAACCGCGACGGCTCCAAAGGCGTGGGCGGCTGTGCATTCTGTTCATCCTCCGGTTCCGGCGATATGGCTTCGGGAAGCGGCGATCCCTTGGCAGACCTGGACAGCCAGATCGCTCTGCTGTCCTCTAAGTGGCCCCACGCAAAATACATCGCGTACTTCCAGAGCCACACCAACACCTATGCGCCGGTAGACGTTCTCCGCGCAAAGTTCGAGCGTGCGCTTTCTCATCCGGAGGTGGTGGGCATCGCCATCGCGACCCGCCCGGACTGCCTGCCGCCCG
>CAMNNV010000068.1 GCA_946546075.1 uncultured Bacillota bacterium
CGGATAGTAACTGTCCCGCAAATGTGCTTCGTTCGCTCGATTCGCTGCCCCGAAGAGCCCGGCTCCCAAAAGGCCTGATCAGATGGAAGGCTGATGCTTTTCTCTTTTTTATTAATATAATTGGCAGGGCCAGCGTTAGTCAACGGCAACTTTCTGCTCTTTATGAACTTTTTGAACTTTGACTCTAAAGTGGTTGTCTGACGCAGGGCTAAATCTTGACACCCACATGGTTTTGGGAGAAAATATTGACAGGAAACGGCCGCGGAGCGTGCCGCGGGAAACGTGAAACCTTTGCATGATAAGAGAAAGTCGAGGGAAGAACATGCTTAGAGATAATATGATTTGGATGGGGAACAATGCGGCGGGAGAGCCGGTATCCATCATCCCGAAGATGGCCAACAGACACGGGCTTGTTGCCGGGGCTACCGGTACCGGTAAAACGGTGACCCTCAAGGTCATGGCTGAGACATTCAGCGATATGGGCATCCCGGTATTCATGGCTGACGTCAAGGGCGACATCGCCGGCATGATGGAGCCGGGCACTGACAGTGAAGATATGCAGAAGCGGATCGAGAAGTTCGGTCTTGCGGAGCACGGATTCGCGTATCAGGGATATCCGGTGAACCTTTGGGATATATACGGCAAAGGCGGCATCCAGCTCAGGACGACGGTTTCCGAGATGGGGCCGATGCTCCTGGGACGCATCCTGGATCTCAATGAGCTGCAGAGCGACATCCTGACGATCGTGTTCAAGATCGCAGACGATAACGATCTGCTCCTGATCGACACGAAGGATCTCAAGGCGATGCTCACATGGGTCGATGAGCATTCTGCAGAATTCCAGGCCGATTACGGCAAGATCAGCAGCGCATCCATCGGTGTCATCATCAGAGCTGTCGTTGCCCTGGAGACGGCTGGCGGCGACGTGTTCTTCGGTGAGCCGGCTCTGAACATAACGGACTGGATGGCGCAGGAGAACGGCCGCGGGATCATCAACATCCTGGACAGCTCGAGCCTCATAAACAACGGTAAGCTGTACTCCACATTCCTGCTGTGGCTCCTCTCGGAACTCTTCGAGATGATGCCTGAAGTGGGAGATCTGGACCAGCCGAAGATGATATTCTTCTTCGATGAGGCACATCTTCTGTTCAACGATGCTCCGAAAGCACTGCTGGATAAGATCGAGCAGGTCGTCAAGCTCATACGATCGAAGGGCGTGGGCGTTTACTTCTGCACACAGAATCCGCGGGATATCCCGGACGGTGTTCTCGCACAGTTGAGCAACAAAGTGGAGCACGGTCTCAGAGCATATACGCCGGCAGATCAGAAGGCAGTCAAGGCAGCAGCGGAGTCGTTCCGCGAGAACCCGGAATTCGATACGTATGAGACGATCCTTAATCTGGGAACAGGCGAAGCCGTCGTCTCCTTCCTCGGTGAGGACGGCATCCCGGGAATGGCCCAGAAAGTGAACATCCTTCCGCCTAGATCGTTTATGGGCGGCATCAGCGAAGAGAAGCGGGAGCAGAAAGTCAAGGGGAGCATCCTCTACAGCAAGTACGCAGTCGCAGTCGATCCTGATTCGGCCTATGAAGTGCTCCAGAGAAAAGGCGTAGAAGACGAGGCGGCTAAGGAAGCTGCGAAGGCTGCCGCCGCAGAAGAAAAGGAAGCAGCAAAGGCTGCGGAGAAGGCGGAGAAAGAGGCGGCAAAAGCTGCCGAGAGAGAAGAGAAGGCCGCCATCAAAGCCGCGGAGAAGGCGGAGCGTGAGCGCAAGCGGGAAGTCCAGAAAGTCGGCAACGCAGTCCTCGGCACCGTGGGAAGAGAAGTCGGCAAGAAGGTAGGAAAGAACTTCGGATCCTTTGGGAAAACACTTGGAGGAAACTTCGGAGCCACCCTTGCCAGAGGCCTGTTCAGCACGCTGATCAAGAAATAGTCATTCAAAAACCTGCCCGCGGGCAGGTTTTTTGTTGCTCATTATTCGAATCCGTACCAGGTGGTGTTGTCTGCCAGATCTGCTCTCTGGCTAACGACCCTGTTGGCAGGAAAATCAGGATCTTCGTATCCGATGGCGATGCCCACGACGAAACGTTTTCCCTCAGGGATATCCAGGTATTTGCGGATGCCCCTCAGGTAGTTTACGGCCTGCTGCTCCACGCATGTGCCGAGACCGTATTCCATGGCGGCCAGGGTGATGTTCTGGACAACAGCGCCCAAGTCGAAATTCGTGGGAGCATCCTCGAGGGAATCATCGGTCATGACGAGGATCACGGCGGGAGCATCGAAGAACCGGAACCCTCTCTGGGTCCACCATTCTCTTTTCTCGGTGTTCTCTCTTGCGATATCCATCTCAGCGAAAAGCTGCTTGGCGATATCGATCATCCTGCGGCGGTAGATGCCGTCAAGAGGGGGATCGCTGATATCCTCGGGAACTCCTGTGACGTAGCAGTCGGCATTGTCCGCACCGATCTTTTTCATGATGTCGCCGGTGAGGACGATGAACTCCCACGGCTGGGAATTGAGAGCCGAAACAGCCCGGGTACCCAGACGAAGGACATCCTCCAGAACTTCCTTTGGTACAGGCTTATCGAGATATCCGCGGATCGATTTTCTTTCTAAAATTGCATCTTTTAATTCCATAGTGCGAACCTCCTATGATGTGATTATACCATAATGCGTTGTGGTATAATGATTCCATGAAGCGAAAGGAGAAGATAAATGAAAACGGTATATGATTTCATAAAGAGATGTGGTGTATATTATCTCGCCACCATCGATGGCGATCAGCCGAGAGTTAGACCTTTCGGGACCATCGATATTTTCGAAGACAAACTGTATATCCAGACAGGTAAAGTCAAGGACGTTGCCCGTCAGATCGATGAGAACCCGAAGGTGGAACTCTCCTGTTTCGACGGCAGCACCTGGCTGAGGCTGGAAGGAACTCTCGTAGAGGACGACAGGGTAGAAGCGCAGGCCCACATGCTGGATGGCTATCCTGACCTCAAGGTGCAGTATGAGCCGGGCGATGGAAATACGGTAGTCTATTATTTCAAAGATGCCACGGCGACGTTCACATCCTTCGGTTCCGAACCGATCATAGTCAGGTTTTAAGCTAGTTTGAAAAAGGGGAAAAGAGATGAAAAGACTTGCGATGATATTGACAGCATGCATTCTTAGTATCGGGATGCTTTGCGCATGCGGCAGCGACCAGGAGGCGGCATATGAAGGCCCTGCTCTCACGGATCTCATGGAGTACAAGATACCGGATGGATATGCAGAGTGGAGCACAGAAAGTGCAGGGGGCTACGGCACTGCGGTGACCGGCATAGATTTCGCAGAAGACAGCGATGATGAGACTCAGCCGTGCATGTTCCTGGATCTTGAGCAGTACGACGGAGTGCGCACCTCAGCAGATCTTGAACCGATAGATATGGATGAAGCGAAAGAAGACTCCCAGATCCTAAAGGAAATCGAAGTCGACGGCGAGACAGGATATATCATGGAAGATACCTATGATTCGGAGGACGGGGAGTACCGGAACCTGTCCCTTCTGGTAGAGCACGATGGTGCGATCTTCAGTTTCCGATATGATGCACCGAGAACGGACCAGACGGACAAAGTGTTCTATCAGTTCATCGATTCCATGAAGTTCAAAGATCAGAATAACTAGAGATAAAAGGGATGACATGCCGGAGTGAATCCGGGAGTCATCCTTTTTTTCATGCGAGCTTGCAAGGTAACTTGAGAAACGCGGAGAGGAGAAGTCAATAAATGACAATTTTCAGAAAATTAATAAAAATTGAAAAATTCTGTTGACTTCTCCATATCCCTATGCTATTATACTTTCACAGAGAGAAATCTCTAAACAGCGCTGATAGTGAAGAAGCTATAGTTTCGATCACGGACAAGCTCACAACCTGTCCAGTGACCCTTAGATCGGAAGTGGACAAGTAAGCAGCGAAGCATCAAACGAAAGTGAAACCGCAGAAAACAATGCGGCAGATCCGGACACGAAGCACCACAGTGGAAACCAACACGAAGCTGCAGGAGAAGATGTGGATAGCGAGCAGCCATCAAGATCTAACACAAGTCAGGAACCATTGGAAACCAACAATTGTTCCGGACGACCGCCGGGATAACGGATCAACGGTCTCCACAAGATGGAGCGAAGGCGAACCCGCAGAAAACAATGCGAGAAGAACCGGAGCGAAGCGGCCGAGCAGAAACCAATGCGAAACCGCAGATCAATCTATCGAGATGGATGCAGGTGGATCGGGAAGACGGCAAAGAGCGTAACTGTAGTAACACGGTGAGAATGTGAGAACGTAGCCATAAATCCGCAGAAAACAATGCGGTGGCGGATCACGAAATTTCCTCTCAGAAAACAATGAGAGGTTATGGCAAAAGGCACAGATGCACAGGTGGTGATACGGAGGCGCGTAATAGCACGAAACACTAGAAAACAATAATGTTTCGTGGGGAAGCGAGGTTATATAGTGAAGCTTAAGGTAACTCATAAGTAACCCGCCCGGAAGTAGTCTGGGCGGGTTATTTATTTTGTGTTGCCGGTTTCAGGGGCTCTTGGGAGGTCTTTCTTTTTTGCGGCGGGGTTTTGCTGGATGATCTGCTATGATAAAATGCTAGTACACCATTCAAAAAACAAGAGGAGGATCATATACATGAGAAAAAGACACTACCTTAAGACAGCTTTTGTGGGGGCACAGCTGATCACAGGTGAGGATATGCCTGCAGTGCAGGATTCTCTCGTCGTCATAGATAAAGGCAGGATCGTGTATGCCGGGGCTCGCGATGGGGAGGACGCGCCGGATCTCGACGGATACGAGATCGTAGATGTTACCGGGAAGACTTTGATGCCGGGAATCATAGATACACACCTCCATCTCAGCGGGAATCTCAACGACAACGATTCCGACTGGGTCAGAGAGCCGCTTCTTCAGAAGCAGGTCATGGCTGTGCAGCAGGCGCATGATTGCCTGGAAAATGGCCTTACTACAGTAGGGGAGATCTCCCGATTCGGTATCCCGATCCGGGATATGGTAAACGCAGGACAGATGCAGGGCCCTAGGATCATCGCTACGGGAAGAGGTTTCTGTGCCACGGCATCCCACGGCGATTCCCATAACTGCTCCATACAGGAAGTGGCAGAAGGACATCCGTGGGCTGAGACGGCAGACGGTCCGTGGGAGCTTCGCAAAGCTGTGCGCCGCAGACTCAGAGAGTGCCCGGATGCCATCAAGATCTGGGCGACGGGAGGCGGCATCTACAGATGGGACACGTCTCGTGATCACCACTACACCGAGGAAGAATTGAGAGCCGTCGTAGAAGAGTGCGCCATGAGGCACGTGCCGCTCTGGTCTCACACATACGGAGACGTATGGCCATCCATCAGAGCCGGTGCAGACTTCATCATCCACGGATTCGAAGTGGACGACGAAGCTTTGAAAGTCATGGCGGAGAAGAATATCTATTTCTGCCCGACCATCAACTTCCTGCCGGCGTGGCTCGCAACGTATCCTCCGCAGTACATCCCGGGAGTACACGACAAGTATGAAGGCGACACCCTCATCGAAAAAGAACTGGCACGCCTTTACGATAACGTGAACAAGGCTTACAAGCTGGGCGTCATCATCACCACAGGCTCCGACAGCTTCAACAACGATTCCACACCGTACGGCGTCACGACCATCGGAGAGATCCACAGATTCGCAGACAGCTGCGGCATGAGCAACATGGATGCCATCATCGCAGCCACAGCGAATGGTGCGAAGGCTCTTGGATGCTACGATGAGACCGGGTCTATAACAAAAGGAAAGAGCGCGGACATGCTCCTGATAGACGGTGATCCGCTCGCCAGCATCTACGACATCGACGTAGAGAAGATGGAAATGATCATCAAAGAAGGGGAGCCGGTAGTGCGCCCGTGATGCAACATAATGAAATACGATGAGCCGGCCGAGATGCCGGCTTTTGTTTTTGCCTGTCGGGCGTGTATAATAAATGGAAGACAGGAGGCAAGTTATGGCACTATTTGCGATCGGCGACCTTCATCTCCACTTCCAAAGCGAGATCAAATCGAAGAGCCAGAGGAAGGGCCGCATCTGGAAAAAACACGAAGAAAAACTGCGCAAGGCCTGCGCAGATCTCATCACAGAGGATGATACACTTGTGCTGGTCGGCGACCACAGCTGGGGGCGCAAGCTGTCAGAGTGCCAGCAGGACTTCGAATTCATCAGATCCCTGCCCGGCCGCAAAGTTTTGATCAGGGGAAACCACGACATGTTCTGGGATGCCAGGAAAACGGGCCGCCTGAACGAGCAGTTCGCACCGGAGCTGACTTTCCTGCAGAACAACTTCGTACCATATGAGGATTACGCCATCGTAGGTACAAAAGGATTCACCTTCGAAGGACCCTTCTATCTCGACGGCCGCGGACGAATCTTTGACTGGGACAGAGCGGAGGAAGCCCACTCGTGGGTCCTCATCGAACGTGAACTGGAACGCCTGCGCGCATCCTTTGAGAGTGCAAAAGATGCGGGGTACAGCAAGTACATCATGTTTCTCCACTATCCACCGACGAACATCATGGAGAGGGAGAGCGGATTCACCGAGATGGCCCGGGAGTACGGCGCCGAGAAGGTGATCTATGCCCATTCTCACGGAGAGAGCCGGTTCCGCGACAGCCTCCTTGGTGACGTGGACGGCATCGAATACATGCTGGT
>CAMNNV010000069.1 GCA_946546075.1 uncultured Bacillota bacterium
GTGGACATCCTTTGCATGTATCTTGACAGATTTGATGTCGGTACTTACGAGTTCAAGGGATATTACGGCAAGATCAGCAATCTGGTGCAGTACTGGAAGGTGAACATGGATCTGCTGAAGGACGATGTCAAGGAAGAACTCTTCAAAGGCGAGAGAACGATCTACACGAAGGCACAGGATGAACCGCCTGCCGATTTCTGTAGCGGATCTTCCGTGAAGAATTCCCTTGTTGCAGCAGGCTGCACCATCAAGGGAACAGTAGAGAACAGCATCATTTTCAGAACATGCAACATAGAGAAGGGCGCTGTGATCCGAAACAGCATCATCCTGCAGCATGCGGACATCGGAAGCGATGTCATCATCGACAGAGCGATACTGGATAAGAACGTGACGATTCACGACGGAGTGAAGGTAACAGGAGGATCTCATGCTCCTATCGTCATCGATAAGGGCAGGACCCTTTGATAGGAAAGGCATTGACTAATGGGCAAGAAACAGATCATTTTTACGGCATTTGAAGCTGTGCCGTTCATGAAAAGCGGCGGACTTGGAGACGTGGCAGGATCCCTTCCCGCGGCCATCAAGTCTTCCGAATACGACATCAGGGTGATCCTTCCTCTCGTGAAGCAGATCCCCGAAAAATACAGAGCGAAGATGAAGTTCATCAAGAACTACGAAGTGCCTCTGGGATGGAGGATGAAGTACTGCGGGCTCTTCCGGCTGAGGAAGAAGGGCGTCACTTTTTACTTCCTGGACAACGAGTACTACTTCATGCGGGACAGGCTCTACGGGGAGTTCGACGATGGTGAGCGCGTGGCCTTCTTCTCGAAGGCGGTGCTGGAGACCATCGTGAACATGGACATCCTCCAGCCGGACATCATCCACTGCAACGACTGGCATACGGCCCTCGTCCCTGTATTTCTCCATGAGCAGTACATGAAGGTGGAGAAGCTGAGAGATGTGAAGACCATATTCACGATCCACAATCTCAAATTCCAGGGGCAGTATGACAAGTTCATTACGGGAGATATCCTGGGACTGGAGGGCACACCGGCATCCGGCCAGATGATCCACGATGATGCTGTAAACTTCATGCAGGGCGCTGTCATCTACAGCGACATCGTCACCACCGTGAGCCCGGAATATGCGCAGAATATCTGCACACCGGAATACGGAGAAGGACTCGACGGTCTTTTCCGGTCCAGAAGATATAAACTCCGGGGCATCGTAAACGGTATCGATTATAAAGAGTATGATCCGGAGCACGATAAGTCCGTAGTGGAAAACTACACGGAAGATACTCTGGATAAGAAGCTGGCCAGCAAACTGGCTCTGCAGAAAGAACTTGGTCTTCCGCAGGATCCTTCCGTGCCGCTCTTCGTGATGGTCACGAGGATGACGGCCCAGAAAGGCATGGACCTTGTGACGTATCTGCTGCCGCAGATGGCAAACAGAGATATGCAGGTCGCGCTGCTCGGTACAGGCGACAAGGACTATGAAGAGGACTGCAAGCTTGCAGGCATGATGTACGGCGATAAGATCGCAGCAAGGATCATGTTCGATGAGGCACTGAGCAAGAGGTTCTACGCAGGGGCAGACTGCTTTATGATGCCATCCATCTTCGAACCATGCGGCCTCGCACAGATGATGGCTATGAGATACGGGACACTTCCTCTCGTTCGCAAGACAGGAGGACTCAAGGATACCGTCAAAGGCTACTGGGACTACGGCGATGAAGCAACAGGCTTCTCCTTCAACGACCCGGATGCCAACGGCCTTATGGTCACCATAGATCAGGCCATCACCATCTGGTACGATGAGCCGGAAACCTGGCGGAAACTCCAGCGCAATGCCATGGAAACAGACATGAGCTGGACGAAATCTGCAGAAATCTACAGAAAGATGTACGACGAACTCGTCGATGGTAAATAATGAAGTTATACCACGATTCACATGACAATATATACAGAAAACCTTTTGGCGCGGCAGTGAGCGGATCTTCTGTTCACCTCGCGCTGAAAGTCGTTCCGGAAGAAGGCGAGTCTCCGGAGCAGGTGCAGGTGAGACTGTGGCAGGATGAGACGGGGGAGCGTTTCGTCGACATGCAGCCTGCCGGAGCAGATATGTATGAGGCAGACATCACCATGCCGGAAGAGCCGGGACTGCTCTGGTACTATTTCATCGCAAAGGTTTCCGGGAGCACCCTGTACTACGGCAATCCTTCGAAACTGGGAGGCGCCGGGAGCATGCAGGACTACGAGCCGGAATCCTACCAGATCACGGTATACGACTATGCTCCGGTACCTGAGTGGTTCAAAGATTCCGTGGTCTATCAGATCTTCCCCGATCGTTTTGCGATCGACGATGAATGGGAAGAACGATGCACGGAAGCTTTGGAAAAGCAGAGCGGAAGAAATGGTCAGGGGAAGTTCATCGAAGAGGACTGGGAAAGGCCTGCCTATTACGTCAGAGACGATGAGGGCAATGTCACGGACTGGCCGTTCTACGGAGGAAGCCTCAGAGGCATCACGGAGAAACTGGATCATCTGACTTCGCTTGGTGTGAAAGCGATATACATGAACCCGATATTTGAAGCGGCATCAAACCACAGATACGATACCGGGGACTACATGAAGATCGACCCGCTTCTCGGAACAGAAGAAGATCTCAGAGAACTTGCTGATGAAGCCGGAAAACGCGGCATAAAGATCATCTTGGATGGTGTTTTCAGCCATACGGGAGCAGACAGCAGGTATTTCGATAAATACGGCAACTATGGAGGAACGGGAGCATTTACAGATCCCGATTCCCAGTACAGAGACTGGTACGAATTCAGAGAAGACGACCCTGTGGGATACCGGTGCTGGTGGGGGGTAAGAGACCTTCCGGAAGTCAATGAGCTGGAACCGGGGTTCACGGATCTCATCTGCGGTGAAAATGGAGTGCTGGCCAAGTGGCTGGATGCAGGAGCTTCCGGCTGGAGGCTCGATGTGGCAGATGAGCTCCCGGACGAATTCATAGCAAAGATCAGAGCCAGGATCAAGGCCAAGAATGAGGATAACGTCCTGATCGGCGAAGTCTGGGAAGATGCCAGCAACAAGATCAGTTACGATGAGAGGCGCAGATACCTCATGGGCCATGAGCTGGACTCCACCATGAATTATCCGCTGAGGGACACTCTCATGAGATTCATGGATCACGAAGAAGATGCCGGCGAAGTGGCTGCGCATATCATGAGCCTTGCAGAGAATTATCCGCCGGAAAATTTTTATGGCGCGCTGAATCTGATCGGCAGTCACGACAGGCGGAGGATCCTGACGGCTATGGGCGCAGATAAAGACTTCGGATGGGCAGCTGCGAGAGTGAAACTCTTGTCCATCATGCAGTATGCGCTGCCGGGCGTTCCGTCCATTTATTACGGTGATGAAGCCGGGATGACAGGCGGAACGGATCCCGAGAACAGATCCTGTTATCCGTGGGGCAAAGAAGACCCGGGTCTGATGTTCCACTACAGACAGCTGGGCGTCCTCTACGAAAGGCATCCTGTTCTGAGAACGGGGGATCTGCGTTTCGTAGATACCGGTGACAACGATATACTCGGATTCATAAGATCCGGTCAGGACGAAAAAATAGCCGTGTTCGTCAATAGAAGCGGTGATGAAAGGCGGATCTCAAAGGATGTACTGGAAGGTCAGAACGCGGTATATGCGCTGGATCTTCTCACCTCTAAGAAGGTCGATCTATCCAATGATATCAGCATATATGGTAATACAGCATTGATGGTACTGCTTCTCGATGAGGCTCCCGCGTCATTTGATATGGGAAGAACGGCAGGCGTCATATGCCATATCAGTTCGATACCAGGCAGGAAACTGGGCCACAGGGCCAGAGCGTTTGCGGATTTCCTGAAATCAGCAGGGATGGGGCTTTGGCAGATACTGCCTCTCGATCCACCAGGCATTGGCGGATCGCCGTACAGCAGCGGCGCAGCCTTTGCGGGAGATGCAGGACTCATCGATTACGAAGAACTGCCGGACCTCGAAGGATTCGATGCTTTTTGCAAAGAGAATGCGTACTGGCTGGATGATTACGCGGCCTATGTTTCATCCAAAGAAACGGGAGGTTCTGCGGACGAAGACGTGATCCGCCGTGTGAAAGAAGAGCAGTACTACTTCGATGTACAGTGGCAGGATCTGAGGACCTATGCCAACAGCATCGGCATAAAGATCATCGGCGATCTGCCTGTATACGTTACTGCTGACAGCGCTGATGTCATGGCAAACAGAGAACTTTTCCAGATCGATGAGGAAGGAAGACTGCGGCGCCATGCAGGCGTGCCGCCTGACTACTTCTCACCGGAAGGACAGGACTGGGGCAACCCGCTGTATGACTGGGGATCCATGAAGGAAGACGATTACCTGTGGTGGCGTCAGAGACTGAAGCAGTGCTTTGAGCGCTACGATTTTGTCAGACTGGATCACTTCAGGAGTTTCTCGGAATACTATGCGATACCGTATGGTGAAAGTCCGGTGACTGGCACATGGCAGCACGGGCCGGGACTGGATTTCTTCCGAAAGATCGGTGAGGGCACGGACGGATGTCTTCCGATCCTTGCAGAGGATCTGGGGATGCTGGATCCATGCGTGCATGATCTTCTGAAGTTAACGGGATTTCCGGGGATGAACATCTGGCAGTTTTCTGCCGATGAAATGAAGGCTATGAACCGGGAAGAAGCGTCGCACAGGGTCTTCTACACAGGCACCCACGACAACCAGACTCTCATGGGTTGGTGCAGGCAGAGAGGACTTGACTATGGAGACGCTTTGGATATAATAAAGACGCTGTATGAAAGTGATGCGCCTTGGGTCATCATCCAGATGCAGGACATGTTCATGCTGGGAGACGAAGCGAGAATGAACGTGCCGGGAATTGCAGAAGGCAACTGGGGATGGCACCTGGAAGGCGAAAGTGTAATAGACAGCGTTTCTGACGCAACAAAAATTGCCGCGGGCTTCAGAGTCCTGGCAGAAGAAACGGGGAGAACCGGTCGAAAGGAGAAATTATGAGCAGTGATGTAACTAACCTACATGCGCAGTGGCTTGAGAACTGTCCGGAATATGCGGACGAACTGAAAGCCATGTCAGAAGAAGAGATCGCCAGTGCCTTTGGCAGCGACCTGAAGTTTGGAACTGCAGGACTTCGTGGCGTAATGGGTGCGGGAACTGACAGGATGAATGAGTATGTCGTTCGCAGAGCTACACAGGGTCTGGCTGATTATCTGAACGACAATTATGACGCACCGACAGTTGCGATCGCGTACGACAGCAGGAACAATTCACAGCTGTTCGCAAAAGAATCCGCAAGGGTCCTTGCAGGTAACGGCATCAAGACTTATATATACGATGAACTCATGCCTGTACCGGTACTTTCATTCACCGTGAGAAGGCTGGGCTGCACATGCGGCATCGTAATCACAGCAAGCCACAATTCAAGAGAGTACAACGGATACAAAGTATACGGTTCTGACGGTGCTCAGATCCTGGAGTCTGTTGCTGACAGCATCCTTGCCAAGATCAGTGCAGTGGACATGTTCGGTGGCGTCAAAACAGCTGGATTCGAGCCATCTGCTGAAGGGCTCATTTCATACGTAGAGCCTCAGATCTATGAAGACTACATGCAGGCTATGCTGGAGGCTACGGATATCACACCGGAAACAGACGTGGACATCCTCTACACACCGCTCAACGGATCAGGAAGACGCCCTGTCACAGATATGTTCGACAGATGCGGATTCAAGGTACGTATCGTAGCGGAGCAGGAGATGCCTGACGGCGATTTCCCTACCTGCACATACCCGAACCCTGAGAAGCGCGAGACATACAAAGTAGCTCTTTCCCAGGCTGACGGCTGTGACATCATCGTAGCGACAGACCCTGACTGCGACAGAGTAGGATGCATGGTCCTCCACAACGGAGAATACAAGCTCTTCTCAGGCAACGACATTGGTACCGTGATCACATACTTCATGTGTAACCGCGACGATGCAGAGGGTAAGACCATCGTATCATCTCTGGTAAGCACACCGCTTATCGATGCCATCGCAGCAGACAACGATGTTCGTGTCATCAGGACGCTTGTTGGCTTTAAGTGGATCGGAGCCCAGATGAACGAACTGGGCGATGACTTCCTCTTCGGATTCGAAGAAAGCAACGGATACCTCACAGGACTCTATGCGAGAGACAAAGACGGCGTCTGCGGAGCACACCTGCTCTGCTCCCTGGCAGCATACTACAAAGCACAGGGCAAGACTCTCGTAGATGTACTCGATGAGATCTATGAAAAGTACGGCACATGCCTCAACGAGACCGTGAGCCTCGAAACAGAAGGTGCGCCTCTCATGAAAAAGGTGCGCGGTGCCGGCATCCCGGGACTGATCGATTATGCGCCGGGTATCTGCGGACTGCCTCCGGCAGACATCATCCAGATGAATTATGTGGATGACAGCCGTCTGATCATAAGGCCGTCCGGCACAGAGCCGAAAGTCAAGCTGTACATCTCAGCAGCCGATAAGGCAAGGGTAGATGAGATCCTGGATAATCTGAATAAGATCATCGGTTAACGTTTGTGAAGATGCTGCAGCTTGCTGCAGCATCTTTTTGTATAAGG
>CAMNNV010000070.1 GCA_946546075.1 uncultured Bacillota bacterium
CTTCCGGTGTGTAGCTTGACCACTTGTCATAGAGGTCGATGTAGTATCCCAGATTTTCCTTGAGGACAGGTCCGTGGAGCGGGCAGATCGTCTTGATGTCCAGAGCTGCGGCTGCTGTCAGCACGTTCTGCACCTGAGCACCGTATTTACCTACGATACCGAAGTAGTATCTTCTTGCTTCACACGCCCAGTCTTCATCCACATCCAGAGCACCGAACTTACCGAATCCGTCTGCGGAGAAGAGAACTTTCTCTGTGGATTCATACGTCATGATGACTTCCGGCCAGTGCACCATCGGTGCGAATACGAAGTTCAAAGTGTGCTCGCCCAGCTGCAGGCTGCTGCCGTTCTCAACTGTGAGCGTGTTCTTCAGCTCCAGTGCAGGGAAGAACTGTCCGATCATCGTGAATGTCTTCTTGTTTCCGATGACTGTCGTTTCAGGATACTTCTCCAGGAAAGCGAAGATGGATGCGGAGTGATCCGGCTCCATGTGCTGCACCAGCAGATAGTCCGGGTTCTTGCCGCCGAGAGCTTCCGCTACGTTGCCAAGCCACTCGTCCGTCTTGCTTCTGTCCATAGTATCTATGACTACTGTTTTATTGTCCAAAATAACATAGGAGTTATATGCCATGCCGTTCGGCACGATATACTGGCCCTCGAAAAGGTCAAGATCATGGTCATTGCATCCTACGTAAATGATGGAATCAGTCACTTTTGAAATCATTTGATTACCTCCAAATAATAAAAAATTGTCTCTAAACCTAAGCGTTTTTATTATACCATATACCTCCAGTTTAGTCACTCTACCATTTGGTTTGACTTTGCGTCTTTCGTGACAGATAATGACCATATGAACACGATAATCACAAAATACGACGACACAAAAGAATACCCCCGCGGTCACTGCGTGTACATGATGCTTTGCGCAGACGGATCGCTGTACACCGGCTGGACCACGGACTTCGCCGCCCGCATCATCTCCCACAACTCCGGTAAGGGTGCAAAGTACACCAGGAGCCGCCTGCCGGTCGTTCCCGTCTATCTCGAGTACGTGACGGACCGCAGCGAGGGACTCCACAGAGAGGCCCAGATAAAAAAACTGACCAGAGAAGATAAGGAAAAACTCATCTCCTCTGATCAGAACGTTTTATGATTCTGCGAACTGCGAATTGTACAGGTTCGCGTAGAAGCCATCTGCCGCCAGCAGTTCCTCATGGGAACCCTGCTCCACGATGTTTCCGTGATCCATTACTAAAATGTGATCCGCATTCCGTATCGTAGATAGGCGATGGGCGATGACGAAGCTGGTGCGCCCCTTCGTGAGGTTGTCCATGGCCTGCTGGATCATCACTTCCGTCCTCGTATCTACCGAGCTCGTCGCCTCATCCAAAATCATGATCGGCGCATCGGAGAGTATGGCTCTCGCGATCGTGATGAGCTGCTTCTGGCCCTGCGACAGGTTCGTCGCCTCCTCGTTGATCGGCATATCGTAGCCCTGCGGCAGCGCCCGCACAAAGTGGTCGATGTACGCTGCTTTGCCGGCTGCTTCCACTTCTTCGTCGGTGGCCTCCGGGCAACCGTATCTTATATTTTCTCTTATGGAACTGTTATTCAGCCACGTCTCCTGGAGCACCATGCCGAACATACTTCTCAGATTCTCACGGCTCAACTTTGTGATGTCGTAGCCGTCGACGTAGATCGCTCCCTTATTGATCTCATAGAACCTCATGAGCAGCTTCACCAGTGTCGTCTTGCCGGCACCCGTCGGTCCGACGATGGCCACCGTCTGCCCCGGATAAGCGTGGAACGAGAAATCTTTGAGCACCGGTTCATCTTCCTTATATCCAAAGGATACGTGGTCGAAGTATACGTGGCCTTTCACGTCTTCCAGTTCTACTTCCTGCTCCGGCTCTTGCCCGATACCGACTTCTTCCTCCGCTTCAATGAGTTCAAAAATTCGCTCTGCCGCAGCTGCTGTGGACTGAAGCTGGTTCACCACGTTTGCCACCTGCTGGATCGGGTGGTTGAAGCTCCTGACGTACTGGATGAAAGCCTGGATATTGCCGATGGAGATCGTTCCTTTGATGGCCAAAAATCCCCCCAGCAGACAAACCGCCACATAGGACAGGTTGCCGATGAATCCCGTAAGCGGCATCATCAGACTCGACAGGAACTGCGATTTCCAAGCGCTCTCGTAGAGCTTGTCGTTGTACTCGTTGAACACCTTCTCCGACTCGTCCTCGCGATTGAAAGCCTTGATGATGTCATGGCCTGTGTACATCTCTTCCACGTGACCGTTGACGCTTCCGAGGAAGGCCTGCTGGTTCTTGAAGTACCCTTGCGATCTTGCCACAACGACCCGGATCACCAGCATCGAAAGTGGGATCACAAGTACCGCCATGGCCGTCATGATGAGGCTGATCCTTATCATCATCACCAGGATGCCGACGATGGTGATGAAGCTCGTGATCATTTGAGTCAGGCTGGCCGAAAGGCTCTGGTTCACCGTTTCGATATCATTGATCATGCGGCTCTGGATCTCGCCGTGGGTCATGGTATCGAAATACTTCAGCGGCAGTCTGTCCAGCTTGTCCGACATCTTTTCACGCAAAGTATATATGACGTTCTGCGATATATCGGCCATGAGCCACCCCTGTACGACTCCGAAGAGCAGCGTAGCAACATAGAGGGCCAGTAGTATCATGAGGATATACAAAAGTGCGCCATAGTCCATGCCCCCGCTGAGCAGTCCCTTCACCACCACGTCTGTGGCGCTTCCCAGGATGGTCGGGGAGATGACGCTGAAGAGCGTACTTCCGATGGTGAACAGGAACACGATGATGAGCCTGATCTTATACACGGCGAGGTAGCGGATCAGCGTTTTCATGGTCTTCTTGAAATCTCCCGCCTTTTCACCCGGCATCATTTTGCCTGCCGGGCCGCCCGGTCTCGCATTGGCTTTTGGCCTGCTTCCCGGTGCCTGTCTTTGCTGTTTCATCTCTGCCATGGGCTCACCTCCTTTCCAGTTCCGCTTCACTGAGCTGTGAAAGTGCGATCTCGCGGTAAACGTCGCAGCTTTGCATGAGCTCGGAGTGTGTTCCTTTGCCCACCAGTCTGCCCTCGTCCATTACGAGGATCTGGTCTGCGTCGAGGATCGTGTTGATCCTTTGGGCAACGATGAGGAACGTGCTGTCTTTCACATTCTCGGACAATGCTTTGCGGAGGGCCTTGTCTGTCTTGAAGTCCAGGGCCGAGAAGCTGTCGTCGAATATGTATATGAGCGGCTTTTTGACCAGGGCTCTGGCGATGCTCAGACGCTGTTTCTGGCCGCCGGATACGTTGGTCCCGCCCTGGGCGATCTGGGTGTAGATGCCCTCAGGTTTCTCGCTTACGAAGTCTTCTGCCTGTGCGATGCGGATGGCTTCCATCAGTTCTTCATCCGTGGCGTCTTCTCTGCCGTATCTCAGGTTGTCTGCGATGGTGCCTGAGAAAAGCACGCCTTTCTGCGGCACGAGTCCGATCTCGTCTCGAAGCTGGGTCAGACTGATGCTGCGGATGTCTTTGCCATCGAGAAGGATCTGTCCTTCTGTCACGTCATAGAATCTCGTTATGAGATTGATCAGTGAGGATTTGCCGCTTCCCGTGCCGCCGATGATAGCTGTGAATTCACCAGGTTTCGCTGTGAAGCTGATATCCTCTATGGCGTTCACTTCGCCGTCCGGGTATTTGAATGCCACGTCGCGGAACTCGAGAAGTCCCTTCGGAGAATCGATGCGTTCAGGCTTTGCAGGGTCTTCGATGGAAGGCTCCACGTCGAGAACGGCTCCGATTCTTCCTGCGGATACTGCGGCTCTCGGGATCATCAGGAAGATCATGGTTATGAAAAGGAATGACATGATGACGTGCATCGCGTACTGCAGATACGCCAGCATGTCTCCCACCAGAAGCTCATTGGCTTCCACCATGTGGGCGCCGACCCACACGATGAGGATGCCGACTCCGCTCATGATGAATGTCAGCGACGGCAGCATGAAGGCCATGGCTTTGTTCACGAATTTGTTGATGCCGGTAACGTCCATGTTGGCGATGTCGAATCGCTTTTCTTCTTTTTTCTCTGTTCCGAAGGCGCGTACCACAAGGATGCCTGCCAGGCGTTCCTTCATGATGAGGTTCACCCTGTCAAGCTTGCTCTGCAGCACTTTGAATTTCGGGAAAATGAGGAAGAAGGAGATCCCCATGATCACCAGTACCATGCCCAGGGCAACTGCCACGGTCCAGCTGAGCGGCACGCTGGTCTGGAGCGCTTTGATCACTGCTCCGAAGCCCATGATCGGTGCGAAAAACGCCATTCTCAGCATCATGGTGGTGGCCTGCTGGATCATCTGCACGTCGTTGGTGGATCTCGTGATCAGCGACGCCGTGGAGAACTGCTGGAGCTCCGCCGTGGAGAACGCCGTTACCTTTTCGAAAAGATCTTTTCGTATGGCTCTGGCTGCTCCCGCCGCCGTCCTGGACGCCAGAAGACTTGCGATGATCGATGCCACGGAGCTTCCCGCAGCGATCAGGATCATGATCAGTCCCGTGGCTCTGATGTGCGACATGTCTCCCTTGATGACACCATTATCGATGATGTCCGCCATATACCCTGGAAGGGCAAGTTCGCACATGGCATTGCCAAACAGGAAGAGTCCGATCAGGATCACCACCGGTATGTATTTTTTGTAGTATCCTAAAACTGTCTTCACGTTTTATCCTTTCTTCTTGATCGTCTCGATGTTGTCTGTGAGTCTGTCCATGAGGTCTACGAGGGTATCGATCTCGTTGTCCTTGAAGCCCCTGAAAAGTTTCGCTTCATAGTCTTCGTTCTTGCAGACTTTGCTGTTGTAGACCTCTTCGCCGCGCCTGTCAAGATACAGACACCATGCTCTGATGTCCTCCTTGTTGCGCTTGCGGTAGATGTACTGCTCCACTTCCAGCTTCTTGACGGCTCTGGCTACGGTGCCTTTGTCGACTCCTTCCAGCCTTGCCACGGCATCCTGGGAGATTCCCGGATTGTCGCCGATGATCTCGATATACCTCACCTGCGTGCCGGTGAGATTGTAGTGCTTCGCTCTGGAATCATCCAGCATCTTCCCCTGTTTATAGATCTCACCGAAACACCGCTTGAGTGTCTGTGTTCTGTTTTCTTTGGCCATTTCATCCCATCCTTTCGTGATTGGTTGCGCCCGCAACCATTTCCAACGGACAAAGTATACTCCATGTCGAAATAGTTGTCAACACAACTTTTTTCGAATCGCCTGTACTTGCCATTCGTCGCTTCGGGATTTATCATAGAAGCATCAGGAAAACAGGAGGAGATCATGGCAACAAAGGATTCAGTACTGCAGGCGCTCCAGCAGAACAGAGGCCAGTACCTATCGGGAGAAGAACTGAGCACGTCACTTGACGTTTCACGCACATCCGTCTGGAAGGCGATCAAAACTTTGCGCAGTGAGGGCCATCACATAGAAGCCGTCACAAACAAAGGATACATGCTCATCGCCGACAACCGTCTCATAACGGAAAGTGGTGTGCGGGAAGGTCTTTCGGAGGCGAACAAAGATGTGCCGGTGTACGTCTACGACTCCATCGACTCCACGAACCTTCAGGCCCGCAGGCTCATGATGGAGGGTGCCCATGAGGGGCTCGTGGTCATCGCTCGCCAGCAGACTGCAGGACGGGGACGTCTCGGGCGCGGTTTTTACTCGCCGCGCGAAGGGATCTACCTCAGCGTCGTCATCCGCCCAGACTTTGATCTTTCAAAATCGGTGCTCATCACTTCGGCTGCCGCTGTTGCTGTCTGCGAAGCCATCGAAGATGTGGCAGGCAAAGAGGCGCGCATCAAGTGGGTCAACGATGTATATGTAAATGACCGCAAAGTATGCGGGATCCTGACGGAAGGGATCTCGGATTTCGAGACGGGGCGCATCGAGTATCTCATCATCGGGATCGGTCTCAATACGGATGTGAGCAACTTCCCGGAAGATCTGCGCAAGATCGCAGGTGCTGTAGAAGGCGACTATTCGGCGTCCAGGCTCGCCGGCGCCATCGCGAGCCGCACCCTGGACTACGCATCGGATATCGAAGCCCGGACATTCATAGAGCCGTATCGCCGGCGCAACATCGTCATCGGCAAAGACGTGACGGTCTACAAAGGGCGCTACAAAGTGAGTCCCGAAGATGAGCTGGAAGGTGTTTCTGCAAAGGTTCTCGACATCGACGATGACGGACGTCTTGTTGTGGAGTACGCAGACGGCTCCCAGGATACCCTTTCATCCGGAGAGATCACGCTTCGGTTCTGATCTGGGGTGTACTTATTAAGGCACCCGACAGAGTTCACTTTATGTGTGGCTAAGATGTGTATCTTCAAAAACTCTTCACAAAGCCATCTCATAATCTGCATACAGGAAGGTTATTATATCATCACAGCAAACAACAAAGCTGTAACGAGTGATACGAAGGGGCTGCTGCCGATGAATGTTTCTTCTTCTCACATTCCAAATCATTGTCAAGCAGCCCGTACTCGCAATCTCCAAATTAGCAAATTACTTCCATAAAACCTTCCATAACACGAACTTTAAAAGTCCTGCACGATGCATGTGCAGGA
>CAMNNV010000071.1 GCA_946546075.1 uncultured Bacillota bacterium
GTCAGCGCCTCACTCATCTTCTTCGTCAGCGTCGTCACCAGCACACGATCGCCCTTTGCGACGGTCTGATGGATCTGATCGATGAGATGGTCGATCTGTCCTTCAGAAGGATGCACCTCGATCTTCGGATCGAGAAGACCGGTAGGCCGGATGACCTGCTCTGCCGTGACGCCGCCGCTCTGTTCCTTCTCGTATTCCGCCGGTGTAGCAGAAACGTAGACGATCTGGTTGATCAGGCTGTTGAACTCCTCGAACTTCAGCGGTCTGTTGTCGAGAGCCGACGGGAGTCGGAATCCGTAGTCCACCAGGGACTGTTTGCGGGAACGGTCCCCTGCATACATGGCACGAAGCTGCGGCAGCATGACGTGGGACTCGTCGATGATGATCAGGAAATCCTCCGGGATATAGTCGATGAGCGTATACGGTCTCGACCCCGGCGGAAGTCCCGTGATGTGACGGGAGTAGTTCTCGATCCCTTTGCAGGTGCCCACTTCCCGGAGCATCTCCATATCGTATCTTGTACGCTGCTCGATCCTCTGGGCCTCGATGAGCTTGCCCCTGTCCTTGAACCAGGTGATGCGCTCCTCCAGCTCTTCGCCGATGGTCGCCACTGCCCTGTCGATGTCTTCCTTGCTGGCAACGTAGTGGGATGCAGGATAGATCGCCACGTGATGTCTCCTGCCGATGATCTCACCTGTGACCGGGTTGATCTCCTTGATGGACTCTACTTCGTCCCCAAAAAGTTCTATCCTGACAGGATTCTCTGCTCCTGCAGGATATACGTCTATGATGTCGCCTCTGACTCTGAAGTTGCCGTGCTCCAGCGCCATGTCGTTTCTCGTGTACTGGATGTCCACCAGTTTGCGCAAAAGCTCCTGGCGGTCTCTTTCCATGCCGGGTCTCAGGGAGATGACCTGTGTCTCGTAGTTCACCGGGCTTCCCAGTCCGTATATGCAGGAGACGCTGGCCACGATGATGACGTCTTTTCTCTCCGAGAGAGCCGCTGTGGCGGAGTGCCTGAGTTTCTCGATCTCGGCGTTGATATCCGAGTCCTTCTCGATATAGGTATCCGTGGAAGGCACATATGCTTCCGGCTGATAGTAGTCGTAATACGACACAAAATACTCTACGGCGTTCTCAGGGAAAAACTCCTTGAATTCGCCGTGGAGCTGTGCTGCCAGTGTTTTGTTGTGTGAGATCACCAGGGTCGGTTTCTGGACTTCCTCGATGAGCTTTGCCATGGTGAAAGTCTTACCGGAACCGGTGACGCCCATGAGTGTCTGAGCCCTCTTGCCTGCCCTGACGCCTTCCGCCAGTTTCGCTATGGCCTGGGGCTGATCACCCATCGGTTCAAATTCTGCATGCACCTTAAAAAGCTGCCCGTCTTTCGTCCCTTCTTCGGACCAGGACGGATGCATCCTGTTGCCGTTCTCAGTCATCTGTGTCCTCTGTGTTCTCTATGTACTCTGTGTCTTCTGCCGGAACGTATTCTTCCAGCATGATCTTTCTCTTGTGATATTTTATGTCTGCGTATTTATTGATCTTTCTCATGGTCTGGGCATTGGAAAACCCTCCTGCTGCTCCCACGATCGGAATGCCCTGCACGAATTTCATGTAGAGCATGCTGTCTGCGAGAGCATCGGAAGCCTCATCGAGTTCCTTGCCAAGCCAGGAGGTGTTCATGTGACCTTCGTGATCCACATTGTCCGAATACTCGTCGATCCTTCTGCTCACCTCGAAGGCTTCCTCGCCGATAGCCAGCGCGCCTTTGATGAGCATCAGGACGTACACCTGCTCCGTGCGGCTTTTGTAATCGAAACCGTAGGCCACGGCCGTCTGATAGATGTTCCGCAGCACCATGGCGGTGAAGACCGGGATATCAGGGACACCAATCCCCAGGATCCCCATGCCTGCTCCGGATACAAAGGACATGCCCGTATCCACCATGCCTGCGATTTTCGACTTGGTGATCATCTCCTCGGCTTCCTCCGGCGTCTTTTTCCCGAAGGTGGCGGAAATGATGCCCGTGCCGTTCTGGAAGATCTGCCGGAAAGCCAGCTCAAAAGTACTCTTGAGAGTCTTCTCCAGAGTATCGGGTACGTATTGCTCTATTTTCTTGTCAAATGCTGAAGGCTTTTTCTTCGAAGCAGCCTTGAGGAACCGCTTCTCGGCGAGCTCCACATTCAGCAATTCTATATTGTATGGCATCTACTACTCCTCTAAAGTGAATTTCCATGCACAGAACCAGTTCTCAGGATGTGGATCCGGAGGGCATCCTATGCATGTGGTTTTGATGCGGTCGTCGATCCCGCTGGCGAATCTGGCGTACTCCACGAGACCACCGCTTTTGCATGGGTAGTCGTCGAGCCCCTTTCTCATACGTGCCGCCTGCACTCTGCAATTGTTCATCTCAAAAATCAGGGAGTTTCCTTCTCTCCTGCAGGACTGCACATTGAGTCTTCCGTACATCCTGAAGTTCAAAGCTCTCTCGAGTCCGTCAAGTCCCGGGTGTTCGCCCATCCCCAGAAGGTTCTTGATGGACCAGGCTTCGAATGGGGAGAATCTTCCCCATGTGGAGTCATTGCATCTCTTGGCATCGTTCATGCCCTCTGCGAACTCCACGGCCTGGAACCAGACGCCGTCCTGAGCGATCCAGTTCTTGGCGATATCATCGATGAGAGCCAGCTGCTTCTCCTTCGGCATATCGTAGAGAAAATCCGGCACACCATCTTCCTGGTTGAATCCGAATTCCCCGGCGAAACGCTTCATGCTGATTTTCTTCGTCTGGGTCCATGCATACTCCATAGCCTTGAGCGCCTTCTCAAAGCCAAGCTGATGCTCTACTTCTCTGAACCAAAGTGTGTGATGCACGTTCATTCTGTGTATCATCTCCAGGATATACTCTGCCAGCTGGCGCTGGTCCATATCCTCCGCTCTCATGATTTTCTCATCCATGTAAGTACCTCCGTTATTTAGGAATGACGATATTTCTCTTCTCAGGATCTCTTGCCTGTCTGTAAAGGACGAATTTCCTTCCGATGGCCTGCACGAATTCTGCTTCTGTGAGCCTTGCCATCTCGTTGGCAGCTTCCTTCGTATCGAGGCTGCAGGACTCCTGCAGCTTGGCTTTCACCAGTTCTCTGGAGGAAAGAAGATCATCCATCTGATCGATCACGGTATCCGTGATATCGTTCTTGCCGATATAGACCAGGGGCTCCAGCTGCTGCCCCAGTTTTCTCAAATAACTTCTCTGTTTGCCTGTAAGCATATCCACCTCTCTGATATCATTTTCATACTTCCGCCTGCAATGGGCAGACGTATGGATATTATATCATGAAAACAATTATATTAATATGTTAATAGTACAAATGTTCGTCTCGTTATGCTATAATCTCCCATGAATGATTTACTAGGAGAAAGTGATATGAAAAACAGCAATTTCACAAGGAAATTACCGATACCAAAAGACATCAAAGAGCAGTATCCAGTCACTTCCCATATCGCGGAAGTCAAGGAGGCCAGAGACCAGGAGATCGCAGCCGTTTTCAGAGGCGAAAGCGATAAGTTCATCCTGGTGATCGGACCATGCTCTGCAGATAGAGAGGATGCCGTGATGGATTACATCTGCCGCCTCGCAGATGTCCAGGAAAAGGTCAAAGACAAGCTGATCCTCATCCCGCGCATTTACACGAACAAACCTCGCACCACCGGTCAGGGCTACATGGGCCTCGTGCACCAGCCTGACCCGGAGAAGAGCGAAGATATGCTGGAGGGCATCATCACCATGAGGCGCCTCCATCAGAAAGCCATCGAAGAAACAGGACTCACCTGCGCCGATGAGATGCTGTACCCGGAGAACTACCGATACCTCTCGGATCTTTTGGGATACGTAGCGGTGGGAGCACGCTCCGTGGAGAACCAGCAGCACAGGCTCACCGCCAGCGGCATGGACATCCCGGTAGGCATGAAGAACCCTACCAGCGGCGAGATCCAGGTCATGCTCAACTCCATCACCGCAGCCCAGATCCCTCATACTTTCATCTACCGAGGCTGGGAAGTAGAGACTACCGGAAACGATCTGACCCACGCCATCCTCCGAGGATACGTCAACGATAAGGGTCAGAACATCCCGAATTACCACTACGAGAGTCTGCTCAATGTCTACGAAGCATATCAGGCACAGCACCTGAAAAACATGGCCGTGATCATCGACACGAACCACTGTAACTCCGGCAAGAAGCCGCTGGAGCAGATCCGCATTGCTCACGAGATCATGGACTCCAAGCGCTACAGCGAAGACATCGACAATATGGTAAAGGGCCTCATGATCGAAAGCTACATCGAGGACGGCTCACAATCCATCGGCGGAGGAGTCTACGGCAAGTCCATCACGGACCCCTGCCTTGGCTGGGAGAAATCAAAACGCCTCATCTTCGACATCGCAGACGCATTATAATACCGCCATCAAGAAGGCCGCCAATCATGGCGGCCTTTATCGTCTTATTCACTATTTATGGAGCCTGTCGGGACTTGCCACCCCCGTCTCTACGGGATGGCCCAGCAGCTTTTCCAATCTTTCCTTTTGGGTCGATCTTGCGAATTCATATCCGTACCGGTAGAAGTCGAGAACATCCGCATCCTTTACGATCTCTTCGATCGGCGTACCGATCTCGCCCTTCTTGCTGTGGTTGCGGACGGCGGTGGCGATGGTCTCCACCTCCTCGTCAGTGAAGAGCCCGGTGCCTTTGAGGAAGACCTTGACCGGTTCGTATCCCGCTTCTGCATGACCCGTCTGCTTGCCGGTTATGATGCGGCCGTAGTCGTGGCATGTGCATGCGGCAGCTGCCAGGATGGGATCGACTCCCCTCTCCAGTGCCATATCGTATCCGATGGTAGCGCAGCTGACCATGTGGACACGTTCCCAGTCGATGAAATGGGACCGTTCGGTAACGAGTTTTTCGTACTTATCGATTTCTTTGAGCATAGCGCTCTGAAGGCGCAAAATCTTTTTCATGTCTTTTCCTTTCCAGTCTAGTCAAGTGCTTCTTTCTTCGCTACGGATACCTTCTCTTCATAGCATGTGAACATTTCGTCCACTTCTTCAGCATCCTGCTTCGATGTGAAGATGCTCACGATCGGAACGATGATGAGTCCGCCCACCATTGCCAGAACGCCGGATCTGATGGATGAAGCGAAAAGGTATGCCGGTATTGCAGGCCATGTGCTGATATCGATGCCGCCAAGTGAGATGGCCATCTGCAGGATCATGAGACCGCAGCCCCAGATGAAGCAGACGTAACATGCAGCCTTCGTGATCTTCTTTGAGTACAGGCCGTACATGAACGGTGCCAGGAAGGATCCTGCCAGTGCTCCCCAGGATACACCCATCATCTGCGCGATGAACGTGATCTCAGGATGCGCATCTTTGACAACAGCGATGACAGCGGATACGAGTATGAAGAACAGGATCAGCAGTCTCATGCATGTGAGCTGTGTCTTCTCCGGGAACTTCGATGTTCTGATCAATGGTTTGATCACGTCAAGCGTCAGCGTCGAACTGGATGTGAGTACGAGGGATGACAGCGTTGACATGGATGCCGAAAGTACCAGTACGATCACGATGGCGATGACCACCATAGGAAGCGTGGAAAGCATGGTCGGCACGATCTGATCGAAGAACGGCGTCACTCCATCAGGCTGATACGGCACTTTGTCTGCATAGAGTCTTCCGAATCCGCCCAGGAAGTAACATCCTCCTGCGATGATGATGGCAAAAAGTGTGGAGATCACAGTACCCTTGTGGATATCCGTCTCGCTTTTGATGGCGTAGAACTTACCTACCATCTGCGGCAGTCCCCATGTTCCGAGGGACGTCAGTATCACGACGAAGATGAGTGCCAGAGGATCCGGTCCAAAGAAAGACGAGAATGCTCCGCCGTTCCATCCTTCTGCCGGTACCTCCGAAAGTTTCTGTGTCGCTGCCACAAGGCCTCCGTTGTCGTGGAGCACTGCACCGATCACGGCAGCAATACCCACCAGCATGATCAGGCCCTGGATGAAGTCGTTATAAGCCGTAGCCATGTAGCCACCGAATATGACATAGAATCCGGTGAGCACCGCCATGATGGCGATGACCATCCAGTACGGAATGTCGAACACGAGGCCAAAGAGGCTGGAAAGACCGTTGTACAGTGATGATGTATATGGGATCAGGAAGATGAACACGATGATCGAAGCAATGATTTTCATATTCGTTGAGCCGAATCTCTTACCGAAGAAATCAGGCATCGTCTTCGCATCGAGATGCTGTGTCATGATCCTGGTGCGTCTGCCGAGGATGTTCCAGGCAAGAAGCGATCCGATGAAAGCGTTTCCCAGACCTGCCCACGTTGCCGACAGACCGAAGTTCCATCCGAACTGTCCGGCGTATCCAACGAATACTACCGCCGAAAAGTATGATGTTCCAAAGGCGAATGCCGTGATCCACGGTCCCACGGATCTGTTTCCAAGTACGAACCCTTCTACGCTGCGGGCTTTTTTTCTCGTGAAGATGCCGATCATGATCATCGAGATAAAGAATATGACAAGCATCACGACGCATAAAATCTTTGTGCTCAT
>CAMNNV010000072.1 GCA_946546075.1 uncultured Bacillota bacterium
TGACCGGATCTCTATCGATCAATTTTATCCTCTGTTCTGCATCTCTACGAGATGTTCTGCTCCGTACATCTTGCGCAGGAGCGGTTTTTCGATCTTGCCCGTGGCGTTTCTAGGAACGTCCGCGAATATGATCTTCTTCGGACGCTTATAGCGCGGCAGTTCTTTGCAGAACTCTTCGATCTCTTCTTCCGTGCATTCCATTCCGTCTTTGATGCTGATGATGGCACCTGTGATCTCGCCCAGTCTGTGGTCAGGAAGACCGATGACTGCAACATCCTTGACCTTGTCGTATGATGTCAGGAAGTTCTCGATCTGTACAGGATAGATGTTCTCGCCACCGCTGATGATGACATCCTTCTTACGGTCTACCAGGAAGATGAATCCGTCTTCATCCTTCATGGCCATATCTCCGGTGTAGAGCCATCCGTTCTTCAGCGTTTCTGCTGTTGCCTGCGGGTCGTTGTAGTAGCATGTCATGACGCCAGGACCTCTGACGATGAGCTCGCCCACCTGGCCCTGCTCCACTTCCTTGTCATCCGGACCTACGATCTTCGCCTTCCACCTGTATCCAGGGATACCGATGGCTCCGACTTTGTTCACGTTCTCGATTCCGAGATGTACGCATCCCGGGCCTGTGGACTCGGAAAGTCCGTAGTTCGTATCGTACAGATGGTTCGGGAAGTACTCGAGCCAGTGCTTGATCAGTGATGGCGGAACAGGCTGCGCGCCTATATGCATGAGCCTCCACTGGCTCAGTTCGTAATCTTCCAGTTTGAGCTGGCCGCTGTCCAGAGCCTCCAGGATCTCCTGCGCCCATGGCACCAGGAGCCACACGATGGTGCACTTCTCCTTGGAGACGGCATCCAGTATGATCTCCGGCGTCGTTCCCTTGAGGAGAACGGCCTTGCTTCCCGCACAAAGGCTTCCCATCCAGTGGAATTTCGCACCGGTGTGGTACAGCGGCGGTATGCAGAGGAACACGTCGTTTCTGTCTGTCAGGTGATGCTTCTGCTCCATCTGGGCAGCCTGCATGAGGCTCTCGTGGTTGTGGAGGATCGCCTTCGGGAATCCTGTCGTTCCGGATGAGAAATAGATCGCTGCATCGTCCTCTTCTTCGAGAAGCACGAGAGGCGGCTGGCTGGAGCAGTTTGCCACCAGTTCCTGATAGCTCTCTGCGAAGGTCGGGCATCCGTCTCCTACGTAGATCAGGAGTCTTCCCTTGCTCAGTTCCTCTTCTATGGATTCGATTCTTCCTATGAATTCAGGGCCGAAAAGGAGCACCTGTACCTCAGCCAGATCTGCGCAGTACTTGATCTCTCTTGCATCGAATCGGAAGTTAAAAGGTACTGCGATGGCACCCGTCTTGAGGATCCCGAAATAGATCGGCAGCCACTCAAGGCAGTTGAACATCAGGATCGCTACCCTGTCTCCCTGCTTGACGCCGCGGGAGAGCAGCATGTTTGCTACCCTGTTTGCCTTTTCATCAAAAACGGCCCAGGTGATCTCTCTTCTGTAAGGGCGTGATTCCGTCTGCTGGACGAGATCATAGTCCTTCCATGTCTTTTTCATTTTATCCTTGACGAGAGGGTTCAGCTCAACGAGTGCCACCTCATCGCCATATAATTTGTGATTTCTCTCTAAATAATCTGTTACAGGCATGTTCCTTACCTCTTTTCACTTATTGCAGGGCCAAGCCCCGTAAAATATAGAATATCATATATCTTAGGATAATTCACCAACATTAACGAAAAAAGAAGGTGCATCTTGGCACCTTCTGATTCGTTACATGTAATAATCGCTGTCATCTCGTTTGACCCATCTCTTGATCGCGTGGAATATGGCTCGTATCACAGCAAATACAGCGAACATAGCCAGGAATCCACCGATACCGTACATGATATCATCGAATTCCATGGCCCCTGTATGAGTCACTCCCTGCCCGATCTCGATGGCGAAGGCAATGACCACCATCACCGTGAAAACGTACAGGAATGTCACCACCATGATGTGCCCGGTATTCGCCAGATATTTGAATAACGGATACAGTACGAATAGCAAAAGTATCCCGAAGGCACCGATGATGATGAAATGCAGTTCTTTATCTGTAAAGCTGTTCTCGTAGCCGTTGTTCAGTCCCAGGATGTAATTGTGGAGCCTTGCAACAAGACCAACGATGGAATAAAGTAGTTGTTCCATGTCCATCTCCTTTCGCTATGTGAGTATATCCCCTCATAGTGAAGGTTTCGTGAAGCCATGCTATTTGGCAAATCTGCTGTCGATATCGAATCCGTGATCCATCGGGCCGCTTCCCGCGCCCAGATCAAGGCCTGCACCGAGGGCGCCCGAGATGTACTCCTTCGCACTCCTGACAGCATCCTCGAGCCCCGCACCCTTTGCGAGACCTGAAGCGATGGCGCTGCTCAGCGTGCATCCCGTCCCGTGGGTATTCGGGTTATCGATCCTCTCTCCACGGATGACCGTGATCTCCCCGTTCACGCAAAGCACGTCGTTGGCATCGTTCACACGGTGTCCTCCCTTGCAGAGAACGGCGCATCCATACTTTTTTTCGAGCAAAGTCGCCGCGTGTATCATTTCCTCTTCGTTTTTGATCTCAAGACCGGTGAGTGCTTCTGTCTCCGGGATGTTCGGTGTTATCACGGCTGCCAGAGGGAACAGTCTCTCGGCCATGACGGCAGCTGCGCCTTCCACCATGAGCTTTGAGCCTGCGGATGCTACCATCACAGGATCCACCACGACGTTCTTTGCACCGTACTCCTCCAGCTTATCGGCGATCACGTTGATCAGATCCGATGAGCTCACCATCCCGATCTTCACTGCATCGGGGAATATATCCGTAAACACGCAGTCGAGCTGCTGGGCCAGAAACTCCGGTGTGGATTCCATGATCGCTGCTACGCCCGTCGTGTTCTGTGCCGTCAGGGCTGTGATGGCGCTCTCTGCATACACACCGTTTGCCAGCATCGTCTTGATGTCCGCCTGGATCCCTGCGCCGCCGCTGGAATCGCTGCCTGCTATTGTAAGGACTGCCTTTCTTTTCATTGATATCGTCTCCTATCTCGTTTTGATTTCTTCAAGGTCTATGTGGCTGAGATCCAGTCCGCTGATATCCGCTTCTTTCTGGATATCCTCCCAGTCCGGTCTGCTTGCATCGTCGTAGACTCCCACGGTGCGAAAGCCCAGTCCCGATGCCGTCCTGATGGCATACAGACCGTCTTCGAAGACCCAGATGTCTTCCGGTTCAAGGCCCATGTGATCTTTCGCCATGTTCCATATCGTCGGCTCCGATTTCGGGCTGCCCACTTCCGTGCAGGAAAAGACCTTGTCCACATACTTCAGCATGTCATGCCTCTCCAGAGCTGCGCTCACATCCACCCTGTCGCTGGACGTCACCACCGTAACAGGGATACCGTTCTCCTTCAGAGCTGCGAGGATCGCTTTTGCTCCCGGCTTCGGCTCTGCCTTGCTGTTGTAATACTCCACGACAGGCGCCTTGATGCCGGCTCTTACGTCATCCACCGTGATCCCTCTCTCGCCGAGAGAAAAGATGTCCCAGATGTACTGTGCTCCGATGGGAAGGCTCATGCAGAAAAGATCGTCGTCGATCTCTTTCGTCGTCTGGAGCCCGAACTGCTTGAGGTAGTTGTTCCCTGCGTGATACCACATTGGCATCGTATCCAGCAGCGTGCCGTCTATATCAAAGATCGCTCCCTTGATCATACATTTCTCCTGTTTATATAAATACGTTGACTATACCGATGATGAACCCTATGACAGCACCGAGTCTTACTATCATATTGAGTTCGTTCTTCATGACGGAAAGAACGAGTTTCTCAAGTTCTTCAACGCTCATGGCATTGATCTTGTTCTCTATGAGTCCCGCGATATCCAGGTACCCCATTACCTTGCCGATATTGTCATCTACGATGCCGACGTACATGCTCTCGATCTCGCGGCGGATCTTGTCGTCTTCGAGACCGAACCGGTTCAGGATGTCCATCACGCACTCGCCTTCCAGCTCGCCGACCTTTTCATGAAAAACAGGCTGGATGTAGTCATATGCGTGCTCTTCGATGTACTTCTCGGCTTTCCAGCCCATCGGTCCTGCCAGCTCTTCCAGCTTCTCGGGCGTGAGCACCAGCGGGATCATGCTCATCATGCCGCCTTCTCTGGCAAGTTCGTTGATCTTCTCCTGTCCTGCTTCCACGATGACGCCCGTGATCTTCTCCTTGAGCGGGATCTTCCTGATCTCTTCCACCATGAAGTTGCAGACGGCTTCGATGCTCTTGTCGCGCTTGATCCTATAGTCTTCTTCTGTGGTGCCGAACACGTCCTTGACGTCATCCTTGATGTCCTTGTTCAGGATATCCACCACTTTGTCGACCACGAGATTCGTCGTGTCCTCGTTGAGAAGATACTGGCTCATATCTTCCTTCGTCAGCAGATTGTCCGATACCGCCTTACCGATGGCTCTTGCCAGTCTGGCCTTCCCCTTCGGGATAACGCCCGGAGTCATAGGAAGGGTCCAGCCGCCGATCTTCACCTCATGGTGCGGTCTGAAAAGCATCTTGACTGCGATATAGTTTGTAAAATATCCGATCACGGCACCCACGAGAGGGCCTGTCAGCATAGATAGATCCA
This sequence comes from uncultured Bacillota bacterium, assembly GCA_946546075.1. GTDB lineage: Bacteria > Bacillota > Clostridia > Peptostreptococcales > Anaerovoracaceae > Lentihominibacter. The sequence goes on from CAMNNV010000072.1 coordinate 4,660, forward strand.
TAGTTCACCTCACCCAATCCAAAAAGTACGTTCGTGTCAATACGAACGTACTTTATTGTACTATCTTTTAGGATGTTTATCAATTATTCTATCCGACATGGAGTATGGAGAATTCCTGGCTCTCCTGAGAGATCTGGAGCAGGAGTTTTCTCATCTTAGGATCGTAGATACTTCCTTCTACTGTGACCCAGAGCCTTGCTGCAGTGTTGTCTACGGATGTATCCATCCACCTGAACTCAGACATGTTGAACATGGAGTCGCTTATGAGACCGCAAAATGTTGCCGCCTGCCCCATTTCGTTCAGCATGATGATCTCAAAAGTGACGCTCTTCGGATCTGCCGGGATCTCCACGTCTTCCAGAAGTTCATCGAAGATGCCCTCTACCTGATCGTAAAGCATGCTGTACTGATGCATTCTGCTGATTTCTACCATCTTGCGGGTGAATCCCATCATCTCCAGCATCCTGTCCTCAGGAATGCCGTCTCCCATGTTGGCCACGATGTCGTCTTCACGCTCTGCCAGATAGATGTTATGCACTCCAGCGTCGATCTTCGTCTGTACTACCTGTTCTGCATAGTCAAGTCGCTTCATCAGAAGCTCTCTTATTTCTGCATCGAGCTTGTCTATATCTTTTCTGATATTCTCTAATTTCATTTCTCTTCGCCTCCTTTGAAACTTGGCTATGCCAGTATCGTAAACTCCGGTTCCTTACCGTCTCCCTTGTGTATCCTCTCTTTTGTCTTCTTGAAAACTTCCGCGTGGAAGAAGCATTCTCCCGTTACGCTCAGCATATACTCGAAGTCTTCTCCTGTAAAGGATATTGCTACCTTGTCTTCGTCTATGAACTTCCTGGTGGCGATATCCGTTCCTGTGATGATCGCCCTGGAGTTTTCTTTGCCGATCTCAGCAAACGGCACCCTGAGCATGGATGCACATCCTGATGCTGTCGTTGCGGCTATATGGTCATAATAACCTCTGTTATATCCATGGAGATTAAAGAGTGCACTGAGCTGGTCCGGTGTGCAGAAAACGGTCACGACATCTGCCTTCATCCCCTCTCGGTACGGCTCGAACTTGATGGCGTCATGTCCGCCCATCACATCCTTTGGAAGACTGTCGAACATCGCTTCGCCGGTAGGCGGATCGCATTTGAACCGCTCTCCCTTAGGAGTCCACTGCTGATCGGATCCCTGGGCCAGGAAAATACCGAATCCTCCCGGTATGATCGGCCTCGAGTCTATCAGCCCTGAATTGTGGTCGAACCCTCCGCAGCTGCAGGAGCCCTTCTTCAGAACGACTGTCCTTCCTGCCATCACCTGCGGGAATACTTTGTAGACGCACCCAAAGAGGTCATCGCATTTCTCATCTGCCGAATCGACTCTGGTGGACGCGATCACGCAGCCGTCAAGATCCAGCACATCAATGAATTCCTTATAACTCATACACCTTCTCCTTGATATGAAGCATAAACTTAAAGTAATTATACCACAAAAGGGCAATGAAAAACCCGCCTGACACCAATTCCGCCAGACGGGTCATTCTGAAATTTCTTTAAGCTTCACTTCATAACCTCGCTTCCTCACGACTTCCGTGTTGGTTTCCACTCGTCGTGCTGATTTCACGCCTCCGTGCTCGCTTCCTGCTTCGTCGCGCTTCTTCCGAAATTCCGGATTGTTTTCTCCTTCACTTCTTCGTTTCCACGTCCCCGAGTTGTTTTCCCCGGTTTCCCTTCGTTTTCGCTTCGCTGCTTCGTATCTGCACTTCTTCGTGTCGTCCGCCTCTGAACTCTGGGATTGTTTTCTCCCTGTCTTCGGCTTCCTGCAGAGCACCTACTTCGTACTCTGTTCGAAACTTAAAGCTTCATCACACATGTGCGTTGCTTCTGCTCTCTTGTTCCTTCTTTGTATAAGTATAATAACA
>CAMNNV010000073.1 GCA_946546075.1 uncultured Bacillota bacterium
CGTATATACCTTGCCCGAAGAGAAGAGCAGAGGATACTGGATGTTAATCTGTTCCTCGTCGAGCACGAGCTTACTAAGAAAGAACTCGACGAGCTGAACGAAAAGAACGCCATCGCCGCGAAACAGCTTGCCGAGACGCAGGCTGCCTACGACGAGACCAGACAGGAATATGACCGTCTGGAAAAAGTCCTGGATGAACTGACCGGATCGATCGACGAACTGCGTGATGATATACAGACCAAGGCCATGCGAAGGCAGGAACTTTCGGGCAGGGTCGACGTCCTGCGTGAGCAGATCGCGGCGGGCGACAGAAACAGCGAGATCTACCGAGCCAGACTCGAAGCCATCGCGGAAGACCTGAAACGCAGAAACGCGGAGAAAGATGCGCTGGAAGAACGCCTCTCCGAAGCACGGGCCGGCCTGAAAAAAGGCGGCGCGATCCTTGCAGATAAAGAAGTCCGCCTTCAGGAGATCCGCGAAAACGCCGCAGAGTGTGAAAAAGCTGTCGAAGAAGGCAAGAACGAGATCATCGAGCTCCTGAATTCCCGCGCCGCGACAAAAGGACAGGCGCAGAGAAACGACGCACTGGTCGAGCAGGTCAACATCCGCAAGGCAGGGATCAGCAAGGAAATCCTCTCACTGAAGAGCGAGGAGGAACAGCTTCTTTCCCAGAAGGCCGCAGCGGAGAAATCCCTCGAGGCAGTCAACCGCCTGATAGGCGACATGACAGCCGAGAGCGAACACCTGCAGGATGAGATTCAGAAGATCCATGACGAACTGAAAAAACAGAACGATAAGATGGAGATCGGGCAGCGCACCTTCCACCGGGAAGAGTCCAGGCTCGAATCCCTCAGAAACATGGCGGAACGCTATGACGGATACGGCAATTCGATCCGCCGTGTGATGGAGCAGAAAGACAGAGAAAAAGGAATTCTGGGCGTAGTCGCAGACCTCATCCAGGTGGAAAAGGACTACGAGATCGCCATCGAGACCGCGCTGGGCGGCAGCATACAGAACATCGTCACGGACGATGAGCAGACGGCCAAGCGTATGATCGAATTCCTGAAAAAGAATAGATTCGGAAGAGCCACTTTCCTCCCCCTGAACAGCATCAACACGCGTCAGGAGTTTGCGGAAAAACGTGCGCTTTCCGAAAAAGGAGCGATCGGCATAGCTTCGACGCTCGTCAAATGCGAGGACCGCTTTAACGGACTGGCAAAATATCTGCTGGGACGCATCCTCGTGGTGGACAATATCGATAACGCCATCGCCATAGCACGGAAGTACCGCCACAGTTTCAGAATGGTCACGTTGGAAGGTGAATCGCTTAACCCGGGCGGCGCCATGACGGGCGGTGCGTTCAAGAACAACAGTAACCTGCTGGGACGTCGAAGAGAGATCGAAGATCTGGAAACAAGCATCGATCTTCTAAGGAAGGATATCGCGGTTCTGCAGAAAGAGATCAACGACAACCGCAGCAGGCGAAATGTGCTGCGTGATACGGCGGCCGACCTGCAGGAAAAACTGCGGACACAGTTCGTGGCAAGAAATACTGAAGAGATGAGCATCTCATCTCTGAATGAGAAGCTGCAGGAAGTGAAGGACGGATACGCAAGGTATCGCCGTGAGCAGGAGGAAGTGAAGACAAGACTTTCCGAACTGAAAGCGGACAACGATCAGGTTGACAAGCTCCTCGAAGCCTCAAAGAAGGACGAGGAAGAGCTGGAGACCTACATCGACACCCGCATGTCCGAACTCGAAGAGTGGAAGGCCGAGGAGACCCGCATCAGCGAGGAAATCGGTGAAGCCCGCCTGGAAGTTTCGCAGCAGGAACAGAACGAAAACTTTGCAAAGGAAAACCTGGCGCGTGTGGACAGTGAGATCAACAGTCTTACCGAAGAAGAAGCACAGATGACCGGGTCGCTCGACAAGAGCCGAACCGATGCGGAGGATCATAAAAAAGAGATCGAACTGCTGATCCAAACGGTCTCTGACTTTGAGAAGGAAGAGGCCGAATCGAAGCAGAAGCTGGCCGAAAAGCAGAAGGAAAAAGAAGAGCAGACGGCCTCACACAGGCAGTTCTTTGAACGAAGGGATGAGCTCTCACAGCAGATATCCCTGCTCGACAAAGAGACCTTCCGTCTGCACTCACAGGCCGAAAAACTCGAGGAAAATCAGGAAGCCCGCATCAATTATCTGTGGGAAGAATACGAGATCACCCCGAGCAGCGCGGCCGAGCTGAAGCGCGAAGGCATGACAGACCGCCGGCAGATGAGAAAGCAGATCGCCGGGATACGCGAAGAGATCAAAAAGCTTGGCGCGGTCAACGTCAGCGCCATCGAGGAATACAAGGAACTGCAGGAACGGCATACTTTCCTGTCGGGCCAGTACGAGGACCTGAAAAAGGCTGAGGAGACATTGCGGAACGCCATCCTCGAGCTGGACGAAGGCATGCGGCGTCAATTCACAGCCAAATTCAAGGACATCCAGAGGGAGTTTGACAAAGCCTTCAAAGAATTGTTCGGCGGCGGCAAAGGCACCCTGGAGCTGATGGAGGATAAAGATATCCTGGAGGCGGGAATTCAGATCATCTCGCAGCCGCCCGGAAAGAAACTGCAGAACATGATGCAGCTCTCGGGCGGAGAAAAAGCTCTGACAGCAATAGCGCTTCTTTTCGCCATTCAGAACCTTAAACCTTCACCGTTCTGTCTGCTGGACGAGATAGAAGCCGCACTCGACGATTCGAACGTCGGCCGCTTTGCCGGATACCTTCAGAAGTTGACAAAGAATACGCAATTTATTATTATAACTCATAGGCGTGGGACGATGAATGCAGCGGACCGGCTATATGGAATAACAATGCAGGAAAAAGGCATTTCCACACTGGTCTCGGTCGACCTGGTCGAGAACCAGCTGACCTGATTTCCCGCACGGAGGATCATCATGGCAGAAGAGAAAGTTGGCTTTTTTAAACGGCTTGTCAAAGGTCTGAGCAAGACAAGGGACAATATCGTGGCAGGGTTCGACTCGATCTTTCTCGGATACGAAGTCATCGACGATGATTTTTACGAGGAGCTCGAAGAGATCCTGATCATGGGTGATATCGGCATAAACGCCACCACCTCGATCCTGGAAAATCTGAAGGAGAAGGTGGAGGAGCAGCATATCAGACGTCCGGTGGAATGCAAGCAGCTGCTGATCAGCAGTATCAAAGATCAGATGCGTGTTGACAGCACCGAGTACGAGTTTGAAAACCGCAAATCGGTCATTCTGGTCATCGGCGTGAACGGCGTGGGCAAAACGACATCGGTCGGTAAGCTGGCAGGCATGCTGAAGGATCAGGGCAAGCGTGTGATCATGGCTGCGGCGGATACTTTCCGTGCGGCGGCCGGTGAGCAGCTGACCGAGTGGGCACACCGTGCCGGCGTAGAGATCATCGGCGGACAGGAGGGGGCAGACCCCGCCTCTGTCGTGTACGATGCGGTGGCAGCGGCTAAGGCCCGTAATGCGGATGTGCTGATCTGCGACACGGCGGGACGCCTTCATAATAAGAAGAATCTCATGGAAGAGCTTCGAAAGATATACCGTATTCTTGACAAGGAATACCCCGAAGCTTATCTGGAGACGCTGGTCGTCCTGGACGGTACGACCGGACAGAACGCACTTGCCCAGGCAAGGCAGTTCGCCGAGGTGGCGAATGTGAGCGGCATTATCCTTACCAAGCTTGACGGAACAGCCAAGGGCGGAATCGCCATCGCTATTCAGTCCGAGCTGGATATTCCGGTTAAATATATCGGCGTCGGCGAGAAGATCGACGACCTGCAGAAGTTCGATGCAGACGCGTTTGTCAATGCGCTGTTCGGCATAGAACCCGAGGAGGATGAAGGCGCATCCGGAGCCGAGGAGACATCGGGCGAAGAGACTGAGACGCCGAAAGAAGAGAAGAAAGAGGAGAACGGAGGCTGGACCATGTTTACCTGGGCGGCCGACGAGGATGATGAAAACGCATACAGCGAATTTAACTGGCCCGATTAAGTCGCAGCCGGTTTGAGAGGAAGAGACAGGAGGATACAAAAGACATGGCTGTACCGTACAACCACAAAGCCATTGAAGCAAAATGGCGCGTGAACTGGGAAAAGAACCCGGTCAATGTAAACGATGGAAAGAAACCCAAATATTACTGCCTGGATATGTTTCCGTATCCGTCCGGCAACGGACTTCACGTGGGACACTGGAGAGGCTATGTCATTTCGGATGTCTGGAGCCGTTACAAAATGCTTCAGGGCTATTATCTGATCCATCCGATGGGCTGGGACGCATTCGGTCTTCCGGCTGAGAACTACGCCATCAAGATGGGCGTGCATCCGGCTATCTCTACCGCTCAGAATGTAAAGAATATCAAAAAGCAGATCAACGACATCGCCGCGATCTACGACTGGGATATGGAAGTCAACACGACCGATCCCGAATTCTACAAATGGACACAGTGGATCTTTGTGAAGATGTTCAAAGCAGGCCTTGCTTACGAGAAGGAATTCCCGATCAACTGGTGTCCGTCCTGCAAGACCGGTCTTGCCAACGAAGAAGTGGTGAACGGCGTCTGCGAGCGCTGCGGTTCACCGGTCACCAAGAAGAACCTTCGCCAGTGGATGCTCCGTATCACCAAGTATGCGGACAGACTGCTGAACGACCTCGACAAGCTCGACTGGCCCGAGAAGGTCAAAAAGATGCAGACAGACTGGATCGGCAAATCCTACGGTGCCGAGGTTGAGTTCCCGGTATACGGACGCGATGAGAAGATCACCGTCTACACCACACGTCCCGACACCTTGTTCGGTGCGACTTTTATGGTCCTTGCTCCCGAGCATGCTCTGGCAGCTTCCCTCGCAACGGATGAGACCCGTGAGGCAGTCGAGAAGTATATCTACGATGCTTCGATGAAGTCCAACGTCGACCGTCTGCAGGATAAAGAAAAGACAGGTGTGTTCACCGGCAGCTATGCGGTGAATCCGATGAACGGAGAGAAGATCCCGATCTGGCTTTCCGACTATGTACTGGCCGACTACGGTACCGGTGCCATCATGTGCGTGCCGGCACACGACGACCGTGACTTTGAGTTTGCGACCAAGTTCAATATCCCGATCATCCAGGTCATCGCAAAAGATGGCAAAGAGATCGAGAATATGACCGAGGCATATACAGACGCCGTGGGTACCATGATCAACTCCGGTGAGTGGAACGGAATGGAATCCGCAGTCCTCAAGAAAGAAGCTCCGATGATCATTGAGGAGAGAGGACTCGGCAAGAAGACTACCAATTATAAACTGCGTGACTGGGTATTCTCCCGTCAGAGATACTGGGGCGAGCCCATCCCGATCATCCATTGCCCGAAGTGCGGCAATGTTCCGGTTCCCGAAGATCAGCTTCCGCTGACTCTGCCCGAGGTCGAGAGCTATCAGCCGACAGGCACCGGCGAATCACCGCTGGCCGCCATCGACGAGTGGGTCAACACCACCTGCCCGTGCTGCGGTTCTCCGGCTAAGAGAGAGACCAACACCATGCCGCAGTGGGCCGGTTCTTCCTGGTACTTCCTGCGCTACGTGGACAACAAGAATACAGAGGAGCTTGTTTCCCGCGAGAAGGCCGATAAATATCTTCCGGTGGACATGTACATCGGCGGTGTTGAGCACGCGGTGCTGCATTTGCTTTATTCCAGATTCTACACCAAGTTCCTGTGTGATATCGGCGCGATCGACTTCGACGAGCCGTTCACCAAGCTGTTCAACCAGGGTATGATCACCGGCAAGAACGGTATCAAGATGAGTAAATCCAAAGGAAACGTGGTTTCTCCGGATGATCTTGTCGAGGACTACGGCTGTGACTCGCTGCGTATGTACGAGCTGTTCGTAGGTCCGCCCGAACTGGACGCCGAGTGGGACGACAGAGGAATCGACGGTGTTTCCCGCTTCCTGAAGAGATTCTGGAATCTGGCTGTCACAAGTATCGAGAAGGATGTTCCGGAAACCAAAGAGATGGTCAAGATCCGCCATCAGCTGGTGCACTGCATCACCGAGCGTCTCGAGAGCTTCAGCCTGAATACCGTTATCTCCGGCTTTATGGAGTACAACAACAAGCTGATCGACCTCGCCAAGAACAGTGACGGCGCCGTCGACAAAGAGACTATCTCCACCTTCGTGGTGCTTCTGGCACCCTTCGCACCGCACATCGCCGAGGAACTCTGGGAGATGCTGGGTAATAAAGACAGCGTGTTCCATACAACCTGGCCGGTGTACGACGAAGAGAAGATGAAAGACGACGAGATCCAGGTTCCGGTACAGATCAACGGCAAGACCCGTCTGGTCATCAGCATTCCCGCCGACTCCTCCAAAGAGGATGCGATCAAGGCCGGCAAAGAGGCTGTGGCTGATAAGCTCACGGGGAATATCGTGAAAGAGATTTATGTGCCGAAGAAGATCAT
>CAMNNV010000074.1 GCA_946546075.1 uncultured Bacillota bacterium
GCCAAGTGTCGGAAAAATATTTAGCCAAGTGTCGGAAAAATATTTAGCCAATCGTCGGAAAAATATTTAGCCAATCGTCGGAAAAGCGTTGCGTAGACCCCTCTCATATGATACGTTGTTGTTAGGAAAGGGAGCATGAATAATGGACAAGGCATACAGAATAAGAGTTGTAGACAGAATATTAAAAAGAAAGCTTCAGGGCAAAGGCGCCGTTTTGATAGAAGGTCCTAAATGGTGTGGGAAAACCACTACTGCAGAGCAAGTGGCGGAGAGCATTCTTTATATGGATGACCCTCAGTATCTGGAACAGAATATAAATATGGCAAATCTCAATCCCAAGAGGCTGCTTGCAGGTCAAACTCCGAGGTTGATCGATGAATGGCAGATTGCTCCGAAGCTGTGGGATGCTGTGCGGTTCGAAGTAGACCATAGAAATGATCTTGGGCAGTTCATTCTCACAGGATCCGCTGTACCGCCTGAGACAAAGCAGATCATGCATACCGGGACAGGGAGATTCTCGTGGCTGACAATGAGGCCGATGAGTCTCTACGAATCGGAAGAATCTACAGGTGAAGTAAGCATACGAGATCTTTTCGAAGCGCCGACGGCTATAGATGGAGAATCTGCAATAGACATGGAAAGGCTGGCGTTTCTTGTATGCCGCGGTGGATGGCCACAGGCAGTCGATCTCCCTGCGGATATTGCATTGGATCAGGGTAAGGATTACTATGATGCAGTCGTACGCTCTGACATTAACAGGGCTGATGGTATAAATAAGAATGCACAGAAGGTAATGCGTCTTATGCGTTCATATGCCAGAAACCAAGGGACACAGGTTGCCAATACAGTGATTGCTCACGACATAGCTGCAAACGAGGGCGCTAAGATAGATGAAGAAACTGTTGCAAGCTATCTGTCAGCCCTCAGGAAAATCTTTGTGGTTGAAGATATGCCGGCGTGGAATCCTAATTTGAGATCAAAAACAGCTATAAGAACAGCGGACACCAGGTATTTCGTTGATCCGTCTATTGCGGCGGCAGCTCTTGGTATTGGTCCCAATGATCTTATGGAGGATCTCAAAACATTCGGTTTTCTGTTTGAGGCTATGTGTGTAAGAGATCTTCGTGTATTTGCAGACGCATTAGACGGTGGGGTATATCATTTTAGAGATAAAAACGGACTGGAATGTGATGCTGTTATCCACTTAAGGAATGGATCATATGGACTTATAGAAGTCAAACTGGGAGGGGACAGCCTTATCGAAGAAGGAGCAGCGAACTTAAAAAATCTCAGCAATAAAATCGATACTAACAAAATGAAAGAACCTGCATTTCTTATGGTATTAACAGGTGTTGATAAATATGCTTACAGGCGCCGGGACGGAGTTTATGTAGTTCCTATAGGTTGCCTGAAAGATTAACGGAGGGAAATACATTGGATCAGAGCAAAATATCTCTGGACAAAGCACCGAAGATGCTGGATCCCCGCAAGGAACTGGACAAGCTCAAGCTGGGAGATCTGGCGGCGGATGTGCTGCAGATGTCGATCAACAAACTGCTGGTGAACCTGCGGTTTCTTGACTCTGCCATGAACAGACTCAGGCCCGTGCAGTACGAGGGACCGGTGGCTGTGGACGGGGCGTGTTTTTACTACAGCCCGTATCAGCTTTTGCTTGCCTACAGGCAGGCAAGGGAGATCCCGGCCCACGCATATCTTCACGGGGTGCTCCACTGTGTCTTCCGGCACTTCTATATAGGAAGTCTCATGGACAAGCAGTGCTGGAACCTGGCCTGCGACATCGCAGTCGAAGCCATGATCCTTGAAATGGACACAGGCTGCACCCGTGTCGGAGACGAAGACCGGCAGCAGGAAGTCATAGACATGCTCAAGGGCGAAGTTGGCGTCATCACAGCGGAGAAACTTTACCGGTATTTCCTCGATGGAGGCTTGACCCAGAAGGAACTCCAGGACATGAAGCGGCTTTTTATCATCGATAACCACGACGGGTGGTACGACAACGAAAGCCCGGGAGATGAGGAAGAAGATTTCGGACAGGACAGCCCCTCCTCCGGCAATGCAGGAGAAAACGACGAGTACGAGAACCAGATCAAAGAAAACCCGGAGGATGACCACGCACCGAGAAACAACGATGCCAACATGGATGATGCAAAGGGTGAGTGGGAGGACGTAGCCGAGAAGCTGCAGCTGGATCTGGAGAGTTTCTCAAAAGAGAGAGGCGACCGGGCCGGCACCATGATGCAGAACCTCAGAGCTGTCAACAGAGAGAAGTACGACTACGCCGACTTCCTGAGAAAGTTCTCCGTCATGGGCGAAGCTATGCAGGTGAACAACGACGAGTTCGACTATATCTTTTACACCTACGGTCTGGAGATGTACGGCAAGATGCCGCTGATCGAGCCGCTGGAATACAAGGAAGTCAAGAAGATCAAGGACTTCGTCATCGCCATCGACACCTCCGGCTCCGTAAACGGCGAGCTGGTGCAGCGCTTCATCAACAAAACATACAACATCCTCCAGCAGCAGGAGAACTTCTTTAACAAGATCAACCTTCACATCATCCAGTGTGACCAGGAGATCCAGGAAGACGTGAAGATCGAGAACAAAGAGCAGTTCGATGCCTACATGGATCATTTGCAGCTCAAAGGAATGGGCGGTACCGACTTCCGTCCCGTATTCAGCTATGTGGACGATATGATCCGGGCCGGGGAACTCAAGAACCTCAAGGGCCTCATATACTTCACCGACGGTGATGGGAAATTCCCGACCAGACAGCCGGCATACGACGCCGCTTTTGTATTCGTAGATGATGATTATAATGTTCCCGAAGTACCTGTATGGGCGATCCGACTGGTGCTGGGGACGGATGAAATATAGGAGAATGAGATGAATATCAAAGACGCGAAGGATCAGATCAAGAACGCCATGATGGCGTACTTCACAAAGGATGAGTTCGGAAACTACGTCATCCCTATCCAAAAGCAGCGACCTGTTTTCCTGATGGGCCCTCCGGGCATCGGCAAGACGGCCATCATGGAGCAGGTAGCATCGGAGATGGGCGTGGGGCTTCTGAGCTATTCCATGACCCATCACACGAGGCAGAGCGCCCTTGGCCTGCCATACATCCAGCACAAGACATACGGGGGCAAACAGTACGATATTTCCGAGTATACCATGAGCGAGATCATTGCATCCGTATACGACATGATGGAGGACACGGGAGTCAAAGAAGGCATCCTGTTTCTCGACGAGATCAACTGCGTGTCAGAGACCCTGGCGCCGATCATGCTGCAGTTCCTGCAGTACAAAGTCTTCGGGCGTCACAGCGTGCCTGACGGGTGGATCGTGGTGACGGCGGGCAACCCTCCGGAGTACAACAATTCCGTCCGGGATTTCGACATCGTTACGTGGGACAGACTGAAGCGAGTCGACATCGAGCCGGACTATCAGGTCTGGAAAGAGTACGCCTATCAGACGGGAGTCCACGCGGCAGTGACCACCTATCTTGAGATCCGCACCGGCGACTTTTATAAGGTGGAATCCACGGTGGAAGGCAAGACCTTCGTCACTGCAAGAGGCTGGGACGATCTTTCCCAGATGATCATCCTCTATGAGCGAAACGGCATCAAGGTGGACGAGAAACTGGTGCGCCAGTACATCCAGAACCCGAAGATCGCCAAGAACTTCGCCATGTACTACGACCTGTACAACAAGTACCTGGGAGACTATCAGATCGACAGCATCCTGGCCGGCACCGTACCGGAAGAAATCAAAGAGCGCGCCAAGCGTGCAAAATTCGATGAGCGCCTCTCCCTTCTCGGCCTTCTTCTCGACGGCGTCACGAAGGAGATCAAAGCCGTCATGTCTCAGGACAGCCTGCTGAAGATGCTGGTGGGAACGATAAACGGATTCCGCAAGGCGACAGCCGGGACAGAGCTTGCTGCCGAAGAAGTGCTTTCGGATATCATAGAAGAAAAGAGACTGGACGTTTCCCGCGGCCGCAAGACGGGATCCATGTCACAGGAAGGCATCCGAAGGAGCCAGAAGATGATCCGCATCCTCGAAGGAATGCTGGAGGACATCCAGGGCGAGAAGGATCCGGACAAGGCATACGAGCTCATCAAGAAGAACTTTACTTCAAGAGTGGACGAGCACAGAGCAGACGTGCAGAATGCAGGCTTCAGTCTCTCGAACGTATTCAAGTTCTGCGAGGAAGTCTTCCCGGACGGCCAGGAGATCCTGATCCTCGTAACAGAACTGACAGCCAACAACCACGCAGCTACATTCATCAACAAGTACGGCTGCAAAGAATACTTCAAGCACAACAGAGACCTGCTGTTCTACGAGCGCCAGAAGGAGATCGACTCCGTGCTGGAAGAACTGGATCTCGCATAGGAGGACGCCATGGATCTTGGGAACAAAACCTTCTATCTGTCAGACCTGCCGGAAGCCTTAGAGGAGGAACTGACGCGGATCATCAGACTCGCAAAGGGCACCATCGCCTACCACCTCGACGGCGATACGGATGTCTTAGTCTACATGCCGGGAGAGGGAGAAAAAACCTCTGCCTACCGGCGTGCAAAGGATGCGAGGGCCCACGGCCACGGTCCGGTGCTCATGACGCCGGCGCTGCTTCGCATGGCGGCCGGGCAGCTTGGATTCGACCAGGTGCCCCGCAGCGAGAAACTGGTGGCGGCATATGGATACATGCTGGGGGAAGACGCCTGGCAGGAGCAGGCCGCAGGCCTGGAGCGGTTTCTCAAATACGAACACGAGAGCATACTTGACAGAGCTTTCATAAAGGGAGAAACTGAATATATATATACGCTTTTCAAGTGGCTTGGGAAGGTCAGCGGCGCATGGATCCGCGAAGGCTATTCCGACGGACGGTATCTTCCCGACCTTGTGAAGGCATACGCCCAGCGGGCCATCGACGAGGACGATCAGGATCTGACGTCGTACCTTTTGGACTTCAAAGAGAATCTCGGCGGCATCGCAGAAGAAGCAGAAGAGGAGGACCCCTTCGCAGACTTTGTATTGGATGATATGGAGCCTTCCGAAGAGGAAGAACTTGAAGCGGACCTCAGTCTTCCCGTGTACTATTCCTGCGGCAAGCGCCTGGAATTGGGAGAATTCAAGGCTTCGAGCCAGGGCATCCCGGGGAAGGTCTCCTGGATGGTGATCGACAGGGATGAAGACAAGGCACTGCTTCTGGCCTGTGACGTGCTGGAGATCATGCCGTTCAATGATGCGTATGAGAACACGTCCTGGGAGAACTGCTCTCTGCGGCAGTGGCTGGACGATGTGTTCTACGAAGGCGCCTTCACGGAAGCGGAGAAAGAGAGGATCCTGCCTTCCCGCATCAAGAACGGCAAGGCGGACGGAGTCCACGGGACGGTGCCGGAAGACATCTACCGTGACACCTTCGACAGAGTGTTCCTGCTTTCGGCGGACGAGGTGAAGTACTACCTGACGGGTTCCTCTGCCATCAAGGCGGGAGCCACGGACTACGTCAAGGCGCAGGATGTGCCCAGTGCCATCGGCGGCCGGTACCGCTGGTGGGGACGGTCCATGGGGATCAACGGATCCAACGCATGTGTGGTAGACTATTCGTGGGTGAACGGCTACGGTGAGAACGTGAACAGCGGCGGCATAGGTGTCCGTCCTGCGATGTGGATAAAGGTAAACTGAAATGATATATGACGGAGCGATCGCAGCGATTTTGATAGGAATGATGATCCTGGGCCATGCCCGGGGGTTTTTCGCTGCCGTCCTCCATTCCTGCAGCTGGCTCGGTGCTGTAGCGGCGGGCGTTTTTGCCACGAGCAAAGCCTCCGCGTTTCTCGGCGATCTGTTCCTTACGGATATGATCAAGGGTTCTCTCGATTCGAAATTCATGGACTCTGCCGAGGCGCTGGACAATTCCGTGAACTCCCTGCCGGAGCTCATACGAGGCGGCATGGTGGTGAACACTGCGGGGACTTTGGATATCTTCACGACGTATCTGACGAAGATCCTGGTGATGGTGATCACATTTCTTGCCATCGTTCTCTTCGTCAGGATCGTGCTGCGGGTCATCGTCACACCGGTGCTTTCGAAGCAGCGCAAAGGCATCATCGGCGGGGTGAATCGCATACTGGGGCTCTTCCTGGGATTCATCGAGGGTGTGGTCCTCGTATACCTGTTCCTTGCCATCCTGATGCTCCTCGTGAACCTGGGATCGCCGGAGCTTGGCGAGACGATCATGAGCAATCTCGAAAGCTCTTATGCAGCGGGCATGTTGTACGATAACAATCTGTTGATATTCGCAGCGAAGATGCTGCAGGGATAAGGTATTTTTTAGGCAATTAGGTGTTGCATTGCAGGTACCGATTCGTTATACTAGATTAAGAAAAATCATTAAGATAGAGGCGCGGAGCAGAAGAAGAGTATGGTAGTCGGCGGACAGTGA
>CAMNNV010000075.1 GCA_946546075.1 uncultured Bacillota bacterium
CAGAAAATAGAATAATTATTTGAACCATAGAGAGCACGTTAGGGACAGGCCCGATGATCGTGCAGCAACCTGCCGGGATGGCAAGGTGCTAAAGCCTGAGCGATGGGAACAAAAGATGAGTCCCGTCGCAACGATGGGACTTTTTTTGATGCGCTCTTTGTGGAAACGAAAGGAGCGCAAAATGAAAAACCTTATCATCCACGTACCACACACTTCCATGTACATCCCGGAAGAATACAGCAGGACCGCACTTATCCCGCGACACGAACTGGAAGAAGAAGCCCGCTTCATGTGTGACACCGGCATCCTGCAGCTGATTCCCGCAGCCTTTGCGAAAAACGCCATCGTTTTTCCGTACTCGAGACTGTACTGCGATGTGGAGAGATTTCGGGATGGGACAGAGCCCATGGAAAAGCTCGGCATGGGATACATCTACACCCATGACAGCCGAGGCCGGGAGATGTTCCGGCCAACAGAGGAGCACCGGGTTGCTGTATCAAAGATCTATGATGAGCACCACAAAATGCTCAATAAGGAAGCGAGCCGGATCCTGGAGGAATGCGGGAGTTGCCTGATCATCGACCTGCACTCCTTCGGCGACGAGCAGGTGCAAAGGATGTTCGGTCTCACGGATCTGCCGGATGTCTGCATCGGAACGGAGCCGGGTCATTACGATCCGGATCTGACGGAGCACATTCTGGATCTGTGCCGCAGTCTTGGCCTTAAGACGGCCATCAACTTCCCGTACAAAGGCTCGCTGGTCCCAACCAAGTTCTTCGGGCGCAAGGACACCGGCATCGTCTCGATCATGCTGGAGATCAACAAAAGGATACTCGCGTGACAGCAGGAACCAAAAAACCAGGTCACTAAGGCCTGGTTTTCTCGTTATTCCTCTCTCATCGTGACTTCGCCTCTCGGAAGTCCGGAAGGCTGCGGCGTGAACGCCTTACCTTTGCTTCCGGTGATCTCGATCTGTTCCTTGATGAAGGCCTTGACAGATTCCAGCACAAGCGGCCAGAAGTCATACAGATCGTTCCCCTTGAGGTCTGCTTTTATGATGTCTCTATTGACATGCGTCATGATATCGTTGCAGACATTGACTTTGTTGATGCCCAGCCTGCAGGCTTTTCTGATGTTCTCCGTTCCGGTTCCTGAACTTCCGTGGAGCACCAGGGGAGCACCGGTTTTTTCCTTTATCGCTTTGAGTCTCTCAAAGTCGATGTGGGGTGTTCCGCTATACGCGCCGTGAGCCGTTCCGATGGCGACGGCACAGGCATCGATTCCTGTCTGCTCTATGAAATACTTCGCCTCTTCCGGATCAGTGAGGCTGTCTGCTGCAGCGTCGTATTCTGCACCCTGTCCTACGTGTCCGATCTCCGCTTCCACTGAGATCCCGAGAGGCGCCGCAAGCTCGACGGCCTTTCTCACCTGAGCAATGTTTTCTTCCAAAGGAAGGCTGGATCCGTCATACATCACGGAAGTCATGCCTGCTCTGATCGCAGCGGAAACTTCTTTCATGTTCTTGCCGTGATCCAGATGGACAGCTACGGGAACGCGGGCCTGTCTTGCGAGAAACTGTGCGATCCCTGCTGTTACTCTGATATCTTTCGTCGTAGGATACGCAACTGCAAGGATGATCGGTGAATCCATATCCTCCGCCGCTTCAATGCACGCTCTGGCATCGATTTCTGAGAAAATATCAGGTGATATCACCGCATAGTTTCCTCTATTTGCTTCATCCAGTATTGACTTCATTGATACCAGCATTTCGTAATCTCCTTACCTGTTTGAGTAGACCGGGCAGCTGCAAGGAGCATCCCAAAGTCTCTTCAGTTCTTCGTTTGCTTTGCAGATGGAAATCGTGACTCCGCCTGCTTCCTGTGTCGTTACCATGTTTGCTGCTGTTCCTGAATATACCTTAACCCCTTTTGATTCAAGATATTTGCAGACATCGTGGTATACGATGGACATTTCCATCATCGTAGTACCGCCCATGCCTGTAACGAGGGCAAGGACTTCTTCGCCTTCACACGGCATATCGTCCAGCATCATCTGTACAGCCTGGCTTACCATGTCATAGGACTTCCCGAATTTGATGTTTACAGCGCCGCCTTCACCGTGGGTGCCTGCACCAATGTTTGCCACATCATCAGGCAGTTCCATCATTGGAAGTCCTGTCTGAGGATGTGTACCTCCTCCCAGAGCGATGGAGATGGATCTTGTCACATCTCTTGTTTCGTTGAATACCCTGACGCACTCTTCGAGAGATGCGCCTTCTTCTGCCAGGGCACCTGCAGCCTTTGTAGGGAAGAAAATGCCTGCGACACCGCGTCTTTCTTCTTCACTTCCCTTCGGAGCGGATGCTACGTCGTCATAGTGGATGACACCCTCGATGTTGATGCCTGCAGCCTTTGCTTTGCGGACCGCCAGCTGGCCGTTCATGACGTCTCCTGCGTGGTTTGCGATCGTAAGCAGGATCGGGCTTCCATCGTCGATTTCTTTGATAGCCTGGAGCAGCTTCTTGCCTGACTGAGCAGCAAATACGTCGCCCAGGGAAACCAGGTCATAGAGACCGTATCCGATCTGTCCAGGTGTTCCCGGTTCATGTCCGCCACCATTTCCGATGACGAGTTTTACTTTGCCCTGCTCTTTCGGAACAGTCCTGGTCATGTTGTGAGTGCCTTCTTTTAACTGGATGTACCTCTTGTTGGCAAGAACGTAACCTTCCAGAGTTTCGGTCATGATATCTTCTACATTGTTCAGGAATTTTTTCATCTTCATCACGCTTTCTGTTCTTTTATAAAATCGCTCATGGCTCTGATGATCTTTGACATCGTAACGGATCCGGCATCTACATAGCCAAGGGACTCTTCCTGCAGGAACTTCGCTCTGCCCTTCTTGGCAACCATGTTAGCAGTTGCTTTCGATCCTGCCTCTGCAGCGTCTGCCGCCTTGCTGATGCATTCGCTCAGGGTGAGGCCTTCGTCCATTGCTGCTTTGTATGCGTCACATGCTGGTGAAAGTGCATCGATCAGAGTTCTGTCGCCTTCTGTTGCTCCACCGACCATCTTGATTTCTTCGAGGCCTGCGCTCAGCAGTGTATAGAAATCTTCTGTGTCCAGTTCTTCCTTATCATCCATTGCTTCTGCTCCGCCTGTGAACAGTCCGCCAAGGATCAGGCCGATTGCTCCGCCCATATTGTCAGCCAGTTCGTCACCTGCAGCTTCCAGAGCTTCTCTAGGGGAGCTGAAATCTGCGTCTTCCAGCATGGTCTTCACTGCGGAGAAGCCTCTCTCCACAGTGAAACCATGATCTCCATCACCCACGTAACTATCCAGCTTGCAAAGTTCTTCTTTTGAATCGATTGCCATTTGACTGATCGCATCCAACATCTTGATCATTTCTGCTGTATTCATGGTTTTTCTCCTTATTGATTGCTTAATGAGTTTATGCTAAACCCTCTGCAGCCATCTGCTTCAAAGCGTCCTCGGCTGCTTCGAGTGTCCACTGTACGTCTTCGTCTGTCAGTACGAAGCACATGAGCCAACGGTTTTCAGGAAGGATCAGAACGCCGTTGTTCTCCATCAGAGTACGGAATCTTGCATTCTGCTCAGGGCTTCTGTCTTCGATCTCATCGAATGTGTAAACCGGCTTACGTCCGCCGTCTACGCCGAAAATCGTGTAGAAGCATCCAGGGTTCTCTGTGATTCTTACTTTGAATCCGTACTTGGCAGCCAGATCTACGATACCGTCCATGATCTGCTCCTGCTTAGCGTACATATCCTTGTACATCTGACCGTCATTTCTAGTCAGGATGTCGATTGTTGTTGCTGCTGCTCTCTGTGCAAGAGGCCATCCATTGAATGTACCTGCTGCCAGAACGTTCTGCTCAGGAAGAACTCTCATGACTTCGTCAACACCTGCTACGAATGCGGAAGCAACGCCGCCTGCGAACATCTTACCGAATGTTGCCAGATCTGGTTTGACTCCGAACAGTTCCTGAGCTCCACCAGGACCTACTCTGAATCCTGTGAGGACTTCGTCCATGCTCATTACTACGTTGTACTTCGTGCAGAGTTCTCTGATCTTTTCGATGAAGCCAGGCTTAGGCTGGATCGAGAATCCATTGATCGGAACTGCTTCGAAGTGGCAGATCGCGATCAGATGTCCGTAGTTCTTGAAAGTATCTTCGAGGATATCGAAGTCGTTGAACGGGATAACCAGTGTTTCTTCTCTTGCAACTTCACTGAGTCCAGGGCACCATGAGTGGTCATCTTCTTTTACTGTCATAACTGGCATGCCGCTTGGTGAAGGGTTGTAGTCTCCGCCGAATACGTTGTCGATCCATCCGTGGAAGCATTCGCCAAACTTGAGGATCATCTTCTTGCCGGTGTATGCTCTTGCGATTCTGATAGCTACCTGTACTGCCTCTGTTCCTGTCATTGCCATCTTGATACGATCAGCATTTGGAACGTTCTTTCTGATCAGCTTACCGAGCTTGATATCGTCTTCTGAGAAGAAGAAGCTTGATGTAGGCTGCGTTCTGATAAGATCTACGAGTGCCTCTGAGAGTTCAGGGTGAACTGCGCCGAGAGCTGTAGGACCGTATGAAATGCAGTAGTCGATATATTCATTGCCGTCTACGTCATAAAGTCTTGCACCTTTACCGTGATCGATGAACATTCTGTAGTTCTGTGCGCTGACCTTGATTCTCATATTTGAGTGTGCTACAGGAAAGTAATCCAGAAATTCTTTTGTCATAGCTTTGCTCTTAGGGCAATCGTTTTTCTTTTTCATAATCATGTCGAAGTTCCTCCTTGTGCATTGTATTGTTTGTGGGGCGCAGGTCACATGATCTGCGGCCCCTACGTTAATGTTTCTTTTCAGTTTATTATTCGTGTTAGCCTTCCATCTCGATGCTTCCGGAATCGATGCTTTCTCTGAAGTTCTTATTCGTCTTGTATCCAATCGTCAGGTACAGGATTCCTACGATCGTCCAGCAGATACCTACTGTCAGCGTGATCTTAGCCAGGCTGCAGATCACGACTACGATACTTACTGCTGCGAGACCAGGAATCAGCAGGTTGCGGAAGATCTTCTTCTCTTTCTTTCTGATCCAGAAGTATGTGATCATTGAAATGTTAACGAAGAGGAATGCTACACATCCGCCGTATGAGATCAGCTCTGCTGTTACTTCCCAAGGGATGAACAGTGCGCCTGAAGTACATACTACGAATACGAACAGGATACTGAAGATCGGTGTCTCTGTCTTAGGATGCAGCTTTGAGAATGCCTTCGGGATCGCTCCGTTTCTACCCATGCTGTAGAGGATACGGCTTGAGATCGTGAAGAAGGACATGATGCAGGCCAGGATACTGATGTTCTGGATCACTACGAGGATCGCTGCGAATGTCGGACTTGTGAAGATCTCGAGCATATACATGTAAGCTGTATCGAACTTATCTTCTGGGATCGTCTGCCAATCCATAACGGCTCCCATAAGGTATGTACTTGTGATAAGGAAGAATTCCTGGATGAGTACAGCGATCAGGACTGCCTTACTCATCTTCTTCGGTGTCATTGTCGTTTCTTCTGTCAGAGTTGTCATGCCGTCAAATCCCAGCATAGCCATGAATGCGATGGCTGTTCCGTTGAGGACTCCGCCCCACATGATCTTGTCCGGATCATATACAGCGCTCTGATGGAACAGGTTTACTCCGTTGGCGAACATATCTTTTACTGCGCCGAATTCCAGGATGAGAACTACCAGGAATGCTGCGATACCAATGATGATCTGGATCGCGGTACTGAGCTTCAGGCCGATGATACATGCTGCTGTGATCAGCACTGAGAAGATGAGCACCCATACAGGTTCCGGAATGCCGAAGATCTCTGTGAAGTACATAGCGTTCAGATAAAGTGTGAACATCGGTACTACACCGTAGTCGATGAGCAGGACCCAACCAACCAGGAATCCGATCTTAGGACCAAGTCCCTTCGTTGTATAAGCATAAGCACTTCCTGTCTCCGGGAATGTCTGTACCATCTTCATATAGGAAAGTACTGACAGGAACATGATGCATGCTGCAATTAAGAATGAAAGATAGCAGTAGCCGTTTGACATTGGCTGAAGGATAGGGAAGTAGGTCATTCCACCGCCCGGTCCCATAGCGAGTACTCCGAAGAATACTACCGGCCAGAACCCTATGGTTCGTTTCAGACCGCTTTCGTTGAGCGTAACGTTATTGTCGTTCATCATTAGCCTCCTTTTAAAACTATTTGCATGTTTATGCCATGATGATACAGATGCGGTCTTACGAAAAACTTACGTGTAACGAATGGATGCAGAAGACACTTACAGATTGCCGGGCCAAAAACTTACAAATCGTGTTAAAAAACAACCCTGTTATTCTTGAATTTTCTGAAAAATCGTTTT